>NZ_JBAPXX010000020.1:0-24934 GCF_049284435.1 Acinetobacter sp.
AAATTCACCTTTCTTCTTATTTTGAATTTAGTTAAGTAAGCTTAAAATAATTTTATAAGCCTTTTTAAAGTATATTAAGATATTGTTTTATATTGTTATTTTATATTTAAAAATTTTTATACTTTAAAAGTATAAAAAATATCTTCATAAAAAAATAGAAGAAAAATAAACCATCTTTTAAATTCCGCAATAGACATTTTGTGTGATTGTGTAAAAATTTTTTAAACTTTTTAGCTTAGCTTAATTTTCGATTAAAAAGAAATTTTACTAGAGAAATCACTAAATTGGATCGTGAGCTCAAAACTTATAATCAAAAAATTAATGAAAGAAGAATCGGAATTGTGCATGTATTTGATAATGTGAAAACTTGCAAAATATTTACTGAGCATGAGCAAAATAATGGGAAAAGACTCGATTTAAGATTTAATTTCTGGCATCTAAAATTTGCAACTGAGTAAAAAACAACTTATGAAAGAGCATTAATAAAAAATATGAAATTTCCGTTAAGATTTATCTTATATATAGTTTTTAGCAAATAAAGAGTGAATTATGTGACATCCATGTCACTAGATATCTATCAGATTTAATGTATTTAATTTCTATAGATGAGAAGCTTAAACCTTCTGAATAAACAACTCGCGATCAAATCGGTACTGTGGGAAGAACACGCCGTCTTCAGCACGTTCACCCGCACCAATTACCATGACTGGATACTGTTCATCATTCAATTCCAGAATTTCACGAACCATCGGCTCATCAAAACCTTCCATCATACAGCTGTCAAAACCATAAGCACGTAAAGCTAAGACCAAATTTTCACAAGCAAGAGCTGTTGTTTTGGTCGCCCACAGTTTCGCATCAGCCGGACTGAAAGCAGACACTGGCATTTGTTTGTCCAGTGTGCGGGCAACTTTGAAAGCCACTTTCTTAAAGTTACCGAAAGCATTCAGATAACCGGTTTTATAGTTGTAGGGAATATATTTATAGTATTTTTTAATTGCAGGCGGAGCTTCAGGAAATGGAAACTCATTTACATTACGTTTCGCCATTTCATCGATACGGTCGGTACGTGCGATACAGACAATTAGCTCAGAGGCTGTTTTGGCTGCCAGTTGACTCATACAGGCTTTGACCAGACGTTTTTTCTTGCCCGGATTTTGTACCACATAAAAAGTCCAAGGCTGCAAATTCGACGAATTTGGTGCCAACAACGCCAGATCCAGACAGGCATCCAGAACTTCGACAGGAATTGGTTTTTTAGTAAATTTACGTACTGAACGTCGGCTTTCAATCACCTTACGAAAATTATCAATATCTATATCTTGAGGTGCTGGTTCGTAATAACGTTTCTTTTCTGGATTTGAACTGTCTGTTGTTTGGGAAGGCGTTTTGGGGGTTTGATTTGGCATACTTCAGATTCTTGGAAAAATAAAAGATTGAGGCAGTGTAAACCACCTCATTGAACTCATAAGTTTGAAAATTAGTTGAATTGTGTGAAATCAGGTTTACGTTTTTGCATAAAGGCTTGAACTGCTTCCAGCATTTCTGGCGAGCCGACACGCTGCATGAAAATTTCTGCTTCATGGTCAATCCATTCCACAATTTCATTCACATTGTGTTTCATCAAGGCTTTGGATTGCACTAGTGATGCTAATGGAAGGGCAGAGAGCTGTGCAGCTTGTGCTGCTGCTTTAGTGTAAACATCTTCTTCAATGCTATTCACCAGACCTGCGTCGAGTGCTTTTTCGCTATTGAATTTTTGCGCAGTCAGCAATAATTCGGCCGCTTTATGATAACCCGCTTGCTGAATCAACAGCTTGCTTGAAGCGCCTTCAGGCGATAGACCCAGACTGACAAATGGAATCTGGAACAGGGCGGTATTGTCACTATAGACCAGATCACAATGCAATAAGATCGTCACGCCAATGCCGATTGCAACGCCACGCACCGCAGCAATCAATGGCTTGGAAAACTTTGCAGCAGATTTGAGTAAAATAAACGGTGGACCTTCAGCAGCAGGTGCCTGACCTTTCTTCGCGGCAGATTTCATAAAATCCTGCATATCATTGCCCGCACTAAAGTCTGCATCCTGACCGCGTAAAACGACCACACGAACTTCAGGCGCCTGATCTGCTTCATCCAGGGCTTTCGCAATCCATAAATAAAGCTCGCTATATAACGCATTTTTCGCTTCCGGGCGATTGATGGCTAAAGTGAGTACACCATGTTCTAAATTCGCATTCAAATGCTCATGAGGTTGTTGAATACAGCTCAGTGTCATCGTACTATCCTTGCTTTAAACTTGATTTGATTTTATGGGAATTATTATGTCGCATATTTATTGGAGCGGCACAACTCATGAGTCATAAAAAACTGATCCCTTATGAACTATACATTTGATTATCTGGTTTTCATTGGCCGCTTTCAGCCTTTTCATCTGGCGCACATGCAAACCATTAAAATTGCCTTGCAGCACAGTCAATATGTGATTTTGGCTCTCGGTTCTGCGCAAAATGAACGCAATATCAAGAATCCATTCTTGGCCTCAGAGCGTGAAGCCATGATCCTGTCAAATTTTAGTCCAGAAGATCGAGCGCGGATCAAATTTGTAGAAGTCATTGATGTTTATAATGATGAGAAATGGCAAAAACTGGTAAAAACTCTGGTGAATCAGACTATAGAATCCGATGCCAAAGTCGGGCTGATTGGGCACTTTAAAGATGATTCTTCTTATTATTTAAAGTTTTTTCCAGAATGGGAAATGGTTGAACTGGAAAGCCTTGAAGATGCCTTATCCGCTACCCCTATGCGTGAAGCCTATTATCGCGGTGAAATTCAACGAGATAAATTTCCACAAGGCACGATTGATTTTCTAGAGAATTTCCAAAAAACCACGACCTATCAGCAACTCAGTGAAAAATTTGCCCAGAATGATAAAACCAATCTAGTTTAAAAGTATCAGGTTGTTATGGGGTGATTCATGGTAGTTTGAGCACGCTGTTTTAAACATTCCCCAAGGATTTCTAGAGCAGGAGACTGTTCTTTCCAGTGATGCCAATACAAGGGCACTTCAATTCGCATATCACTTGAAAGTTCAAGCAGTCGACCTGACTCCAGTAAATCCCTGGTTTGATAGTCCGGCAGCCAGCCATAGCCTAGACCCATGACAATCGCATCAAAAAATGCATGGGTCGATGGAATAAAAAAGTGAAGATATTGTGCTAGATTCAGGCCAAATTCGTGCTGAATAAATTGGGTATGGAGTTGGTCTTTTTCATTAAAAATAATGGCAGGGGCAAGGCGTAGCGCATCCCGATGTACACCTTGATGAAACCAGTTTTGGGAAAAGTCAGGGGTGGCGACCAGACGATACTGCATCTGTCCGATCAATTCCGCCCGGCAACCTTTCATTGCCTTGGCTTCAGTACTCAAACAAGCATTGACGAGACCTGCTTCTAACAGATGATGGGTTTGTGATTGATCATCTACTTGAAAATGCAACACAATTTTATGCTGGATCAGCTGGGTTTGTAAGGTTGGTAACAGCCAGGTCGCGAGTGAATCGGCATTGGTGGCAATATTCAGACAATAGAAGCCTTCCTGTTGCAGCTGTCCACCCAGATCCTGCATCAGATTCTGTTCTAGCAAACGTTGATGCTGTAAATAATGCAATAAGGTTTGCCCGGATTGGGTCACGCGGCAAGGCCGATCTCTGACCAAAAGCAATTGTCCCAATTTTTTTTCCAGACTTTGAACACGAAGGGTCACTGCCGAGGCGGTAATATTTAGCTGTTCGGCAGCCAGATCGAAACTTCCCGTTTTTGCAACTTCATAAAAAGCATCACATTGTTTTGCATTTAGCATATTTATTATCTAAAAATAATTTAGTTAAATTGATATTAACTTAGTTTTAATTAATCGCACTCATTTTGTTGAATAATTCATTTATTCGAAAAAGGGGAATGTGATGTTCAGTTATATGATGAGTGGTTTTGCTGTGGGAATGAGCCTGATTGTCAGTATCGGTGCACAGAATGCTTTTGTATTAAAACAAGGTTTAAAACAGCAGCATGTGTTCTGGGTCTGTGTGATTTGTGCCTTGTCTGATTCCATTTTAATTCTGCTTGGCGTACTGGGCTTTGCGCGTGTCATTGAACACTATCCGGATATTGTTATATTTTCTAAATATATTGGCGCAGGATTCCTGTTTTATTATGGTTTACACCATGTGATCAGCGCATTTAAATCAACAGAGGTCTTGGCACCAAGTGATCAGCTAACAGAGCATTTTCTACAAGTACTGATGATCTGCCTGGCTTTTACCTGGCTGAATCCGCATGTTTACTTAGACACAGTCATATTGATTGGATCAATTTCAACTCAATACGCCTTAGGAAAATGGTGGTTTGCTTTAGGTGCTGTCTGTGCTTCCTGGTTTTTCTTCTTTAGTTTGGGATATGGGGCAAAGATACTGACGCCTTGGTTCCAACATCCAAAAGCATGGAAAATACTGGATGCTATTATTGCCTGTACCATGTGGGGCGTCGCGGTGTCATTAATCCTCAGTATTTGATTCAGTCTATAAAGCGAGTAGATTGGTTAAGAGTTGTCTAAGCGTTTTATTTTAAATAGTTATCGAGAATAGTCAGCGCAGAAAGCAACTCTTTTTAGTACTGCAAGCACATAGATATTTCCAATATAAATTGAACTTAAAATAAACGATCTGTTTTGTATAAAAAATTTATAAAATCAGAATTTTATAAGATGACACAAGTCTCCTGCTAGCCTATCAGGGCCACTTATCAGAGAAAAATCAGCACAAGTATTTTGTCCGTTAGTCATGAATGATTTTACAAAAACTTCAATAAACTGGTATAAAAATAACGAAAACCTGTTCGCTCAAAAAAACAAGAAAATTTAGTTTCAGATTAAGCCGTGTACTTAAATCCGATCAATAAAAAATTAAACAAGGTGGATTTAAAATTGAAAACAATAATAAAAACTGGGCTGGTTAGTCTAGCGATCTGTTTAGCTTTGACCAGTCAGTCTTTTGCAAGATCATGGACCTTAACTCCCAAAAGTGATGTCGGTTTTGAGATCAAGTCGATGGGTCTTACTGTAGTAAAAGCCAAGTTCAATCAGGTTCAATCCACGATGCAGTTTGACGCTAAAGCACCGCAAAATGCCTCAACCCATCTGGTCATGGATGTGGAAAGTTTAAGCTTCAGTAAGCCGCTATTTAAACATATGATTTTGGGCGAAGACCTGTTTTATGTAGAAAAATATAAGACTGTAATTTTTAAAAGTATCCAGTTTAAAGACTTGGGTAATGGCAAATACAATGTTTTAGGTCATTTAACCCTGCGTGGTGTGACCAAGCCTGTGATTTTCGAAACAACCTTTAAACCCAGTATGTCGAATGCCAACCTACTTGATGTTCAGGCATCTGCCGTGATTAACCGTAGGGATTTTGGTATGAAAAAAGGAATTGCCGGCGTAGGGGATAAAGTGAATCTTCATCTATCAGGCCAGTGTGAAATGAACTAGGATAGATATAAAATACTTGATGATATGAAAGTTATTGTAAAAAAGCCCGAATATTTCGAGCTTCT
The DNA here is from genome assembly GCF_049284435.1 of Acinetobacter sp. Taxonomy (GTDB): domain Bacteria; phylum Pseudomonadota; class Gammaproteobacteria; order Pseudomonadales; family Moraxellaceae; genus Acinetobacter. The sequence continues at coordinate 5,613 of NZ_JBAPXX010000020.1, forward strand.
ATTCATACACAAGCATGCAATTAAGCAGCTTGCAAAGCTTTTAAATCTTCCAGAACTTGTTCTGCATGACCTGCTGCTTTGACCTTACGGTATTCTTTGACCAGTTGGCCATTATGGAAAATAAAAGTTGAACGCTCAATGCCCATCACTTGTTTGCCATACATGTTCTTTTCTTTAATCACATCAAAATGATGACACAAAATTTCTTCTTTATCACTGATCAGGTTAATACTCAGGTTCTGCTTTTCAGTAAAGTTCTGATGAGCTTTTACCGAATCACGGGATACGCCAAGAATTGTGGTGTTTAAAGCATCGAACTGATCTTTTAAACAGGAAAATCCGACTGCCTGGGTGGTGCAGCCCGGTGTAGAATCTTTAGGATAAAAATAAATCACCAGCCATTCTGTATTTAACTGGGTTAAATTGATTTCGCCTGTGGTCGCAGGAAAATTCTGGTCAAGCAAACTAATTTTAGACATAAAAACTCCTGTTTTCTTTAAATTTTTTCAAAAAAATAAGCCACATTACAGTGGCTTATTTTATCAAAGAATAATCAGATATTATTTCTTTGGTGCCGCTTGGGCTGATTTCATTGCTTCTTCAGTCAAAGTTTTCAGTTTGCCTGTTAACTGTGGACCAAAGCATGCTTGAAGATCTTTATTCTGCTTCTGTACAAAAGCTAGAGTGCCTGGGCTTTTCTTCTGGTTAATAGTGCTTTGAATTTCCCATTTTTGTGCATTGGTTAATTTGCCATCTGCTTCAATAGCACAACCACAATATTTGCTGACTTCAGCAGATGTCAATTTTTTGCTTTTGCCAGTTTCATTTTTACAAACATTGATCAATGCAGATTTTACATTGGTGCTTTTATAAGCTTGTTGTAATTTGTCATCAGCCGCTTGAGCCGTAGTTGCGAACATAGCAGCAGCTGAAACAATTGCTGAAAGCACGATGCTTGATTTTAAATTTTTCATAAACTCTACCTTGTCATTACGGTATATAACGTGTCGGGTCTTCAACACCTGCGTCCGCAAAACCCTGTTTACGTAAACGACAACTGTCGCATTTGCCACAGGCACGTCCTTGGTCATCTGCTTGATAGCATGACACCGTTTGACTGTAGTCTACGTCATGTTCAATACCTAAGCGAATAATATTTGCTTTGGATAAATGTAACAAAGGTGTTTCAAATTTGAGCGCCTGACCCTCTACGCCAACCTTGGTCGCAAGGCGTGCCATGTTGGCAAATGCGTCAATAAATTCCGGACGGCAATCCGGATAACCGGAGTAATCAACCGCATTAATTCCGATGACAATCGCTTCAGCTTCGAATACTTCTGCCGCGGCCAGAGCGTAAGACAAGAAGATAGTATTACGTGCAGGAACATAGGTAATCGGAATACCAGCCTGTTCATGGTCGGGCACCTCAATACTATGATCGGTAAGGGCTGAGCCACCCAGATTACCCAGATCAATATTGATGACACGATGTTCTACACCCGCACGTTGCGTTAAAGCTTTTGCTGCATCCAGCTCGGTCGTTGAACGCTGGCCATATCGAAAACTGAGTGCGATACATTCATAGCGTGCCTGCGCCCAAGCCAGACATGTTGTTGAGTCTAATCCGCCAGATAAGAGGACAATGGCACGAGGGCGCATAAGCTGATTCTCCAAAAAAATACTTTACAAAAAATTAACGACCAGTTTCATCATTCCATAACAACTTGTGTAGCTGTAACTGGAAACGAACAGGGAGATGGTCTTCTAAAATCCACTGAGCCAAATCACGTGCCAGTGGCGGTAAACAAACCGCACCTTTTTCGACCGCAAATGCAGGCGAAAACCAAACTGTACTCACTTTGTCTTGAAGTTGGTACTGTTCAAGCTGCTGTTTTGACCATTCATAATCTTCACGATTGCATATCACAAACTTGATTTGATCATGTGCAGTTAAATGATCAAGATTAGAAAGCAAATTTCGTGCAACTTCACCTGAAGTTGGTGTTTTTAAATCGAGGACTTTGGAAACACGTGAATCCACTTTGGACACATCTAAAGCGCCACTGGTTTCAAGTGAAACTTCACATCCTAAATCTGCAAGTCGCTGCATCAGGGGTAGGGCATTGGGCTGCGCCAGTGGTTCACCGCCGGTCACACAGACATAAGGGGTTTTAAAATCAAGCGTGGTCTGGATAATATCGTCCAGAGACTGACGCTCACCGCCTTCAAAGGAATAGGTGGTATCACAATAGCTACAACGCAATGGGCAACCGGTTAAACGGATAAATACTGTTGGCAGTCCTGCGGCATTGGCTTCACCTTGCAATGAATAGAAAATCTCCGTAATGCGTAAACCCGCAGACGGATCAGAGACAGGAATTGCGGAAGATCGAAGCGTATTCATAACAAAACTAACCAATGAAAAATAAATAACCGGGTATAAAAATAAAAATCCCTACGATTATTACTAATCGTAGAGACGAGGAGCGGTTGAAGCTCCGAGGAACACAAATGTGCCCTCTAAGTTAAGACATCTTAGTCTTCACGTAACAGATCGTTCAGGCTTGTTTTAGAACGAGTTTGTGCATCTACCTTTTTCACGATAATGGCAGCATACAGGCTGTAAGTACCGCATTTAGACGGAAGGCTACCTGCAACAACGACAGAACCTGCTGGTACACGGCCGTAGTGGATTTCGCCAGTGGCACGGTCATAAATCTTGGTTGATTGACCAATGAATACGCCCATTGAAATCACAGAACCTTCTTCAACGATGACGCCTTCAACGATTTCAGAACGTGCACCGATAAAGCAGTTATCTTCAATAATGGTTGGATTCGCTTGAAGCGGTTCAAGCACACCACCAATACCTACACCACCTGACAAGTGAACATTTTTACCAATTTGCGCACATGAACCTACAGTTGCCCATGTATCTACCATCGTGCCTTCATCTACATAAGCACCGATGTTGACATAAGAAGGCATCAAGATCACGCCTTTAGCCTGGAAAGAACCTTTACGTGCGACAGCAGGTGGTACGACACGTACGCCAGCAGCCTTGAATTGTTCTTCAGTCCAACCTGAGAATTTAGTCTCTACTTTGTCATAGAAACGAAGATCACAAGCTTCCATTGGTTTGTTGTCGTTTAATTTAAATGATAACAATACCGCTTTTTTAATCCATTGATGAACAACCCATTCACCATCGATTTTTTCAGCAACACGTAAAGTACCATTGTCTAGACCAGCAATTACTTCCTCAACTGCTTGACGGATTTCAGCAGAGCAATCTGCAGCTGTAAAATTCGCACGGGCTTCAAACGCTTGTTCAATGATTGTTGAAAGCTGAGACATGATCTTCCTTCCAGAAAAAAATTTTCTAGATTTTACACTATATTGCATGAAAAATAGTTGAAAGGACTAAAAATAGATGAAAAATAACCAAAAGTGTAGAAAGCGTGAAATTATTAAAGTGATAAGTGTACTTTTTCATTATGTTGCAATGTAGGAGAAGTGTTAGAAAACACTTAGCTCTCAACAAGAAAAATTAATTTGTATCAAAAAATAACAAAAGATGAGCAAAATGTGAATAAAAAATATTTTTTAAGTCCTTTATATTGACCCTATCACGAATAACTAATGATCAAAATAAGTTCTTTTGAGGAGAGAAATAATGAAATCTTTACATAATATTTTAGCAGTATCAGTCTTAGCTCTAGCAGCGGGTTCTGCGATGGCTGCTGATGAAACAATCGTAACAGATGAAGGCGTTGCTGAATTCTCCTTCTTTAAACCAGCTTCTGTTCGTGCTGAAGTCGGTACTACCGGTTATGGTGGTGCAATTTCCTGGAGTGCTAACCCATATGTAGGCGTAACTTTAGGTTATAACGGCGGTGATATCTCTTGGTCTGATGATTTGTCTATTAATGGTAATGATTATGACCTGGATATGGACAATAACCTGACTTACCTAAATGCTGAAATCCGTCCTTGGGCAAACTGGTTCTATATGGCGGCTGGTGTAGGTTATATTGATAACGATTATGGTCTAGAACGTCGTCCAGGCACTAATGCATCATTTACAGTAGATGGCTCACGTTTTAATGCAGGCACAACAGATGTTCGTATCAACGGTGACCTATCTTACAAAAATAACCTTGCACCATATGTAGGTATTGGTTTTTCTCCAGCAATTACTAATCGCTGGGGTGTCTTTGGTGAAATTGGTGCATACTATAATGGAAATCCAACTGCGAATTTAAACGCTAACCCTGAAGCGCTTCTCTTAGTAGGTGATGATGGCCGTACCTTAGGTCAGGCACTTAATGATGAAGAACGCGAAATTCGTAACGACAATGAGTACGAATGGCTACCAGTAGCGAAACTGGGTGTAAGCTTCCGCTTCTAATATTTAACCTCATAAAAAAACGGGCTTCGGCTCGTTTTTTTGTTTTTTTAGAACAATTTTAAAAGTGATAACCCAGTTTCAAACCTAGAATCAAAGCACTGTTATCAGAAACTGCGGATAAACCTGCAATCTGTGGCGTAATAGGTTGGGAGGAGGAAATTTCAGGTTTTTGAAACTTTAAATAATATAGTCCTGTAGCAATATCCCAGGTTTCTTGAATCTTATAAAGATGACCTAGTCCGATGCCCCAATAGCCATCACTCGGATTCAGGGTTGAAGCCGGATTTCCTGTACCAGAATCCCATAAAAGTTCGATCGAATTTATGCCAAAAGATGGCCATTGATGAGCAAGTCCGATTTTTCCAGACCATTGATTCTTACGATAATCAATCATTCTAAAAGATTTTACTTCAGGGAACTGTAAGGCTGCATAGTCAATTACAGCGCCAAATTTAGGTGGCTGAATGACAAAATTCTGCCAGTTTGACCAACGCAGCGTGCCATAGAGCGCATTTTGATCAGTTAAAGCTGTCTGAAAATCCAGATTTACTGACTGAGGAGTTTGAATTTCTGTATAAGGTGCGGGATTTGTGCCTACAACAATCGATTCAGTGGTTTTATTGTGATGAGTGATTGCAGAACGATAGGTCAGTGCAGTTCTAAAAAAATATTCTGGAATCTCATAACTGATTCCAGCAAGCCAGCCCCAAGCGGGATCTCGTTCAAATGTGGCCCGATAACCATTGAATACATAAAATGTCTGCCCGGATAAATATAAATTTCCCTCTAAGCTTTGATAACTTAGGCCTGTATAAAAATTCCAGTTATCGTTTGGTTGAAAGCCAATTAATGAAGTCAAATTGTGGCTCTCAAACTGAATGATAGCAGCCTCAATTGGAAGCGCTGCACCTGCAAAAACAGGATTATAGCGATAAACGATATCTATAGAATAAGGCTGATCGTAAATCAGTCCCCACGACACTTGAGGATGCAACTGGAATTTTAATGCGACATTGGAGATAAATTGGCTATGGGCAAGATTTCCTGTAGAAAAATCGGTGATGCCTAACTGTTGCAGCTCTTCGGTATGTTGTACCTGACCGCTGATATTAGGGCGAACCCAGGCCAGTGAAACTTCAGCATAATGATTTTTTTCAAAAAACGATTGGATGCTTTGGTTAGATTGTTCAAATGCTGCTGCATAACCTGACCCGGAGAAAAACAAGCCCATGCAGAAAAGAGCAAATTTATTATTGATCATCTTGGTATAATTCAATTTATTATGCACGTGATTATGCTGGATATTTATATTCTTTATCTACTCAAAAAATAAAAAAGAGGCTATTGTGCCTCTTTGATTAAAAACTTAAAATATTGCACTTTATTCGTCGGGATAGGCGACTTTTTTCAGTGCCTTAATATCTGCGTCTGGTGAACAGAGGGAAATAAACTCATAACCATAACCGCGCAGTAAATGACCTTTACGCACTGCAATCCAGGTGGTATTTACGCCGAAAATATCGGTTTTAATTTGCTTTAAGCGGTAATCACGCTCCGGGTCATAAGCCACATCGTTGACAATGCCGACGCCCATATTCATTTCCACATAGGTTTTGATTACATCGGCATCAAGCGCGGACATCACAATATCCACATCAAAACCAGCTTCTTCAAAGGCGGTATCAATCTTGGAGCGACCGGTAAAACCACCGTGATAGGTAATAATCGGGTAGTGCGCCAGATCTTCGATGAGCACATGTTCCTTGCTTGCCAGTGGATGATTCTGCGGGGTAATAATACTATGCTGCCAGTTATAATAAGGTACGCTGGCCAGATTGTCTTCAGTGGTGAGTGCTTCGGTCGCAATACCGATATCGGCTTGACCTTGAAGTAGCATTTCCGTGATTTCCATCGGGCTGGCCTGTTGCAAAATCAAATGAACTTTAGGGAATTCTTTTTTGAATTGGCTGACAATTGGTGGCAACACATAACGCGCCTGGGTATGCGTCGTGGCAATGGTCAATGTGCCTTCATCGACTTTATTGAAATCATCCGCCAGACGTTTGATATTGTCGGCATCGACCAGCATGCGTTCCACAATGCCTAAAAGTGCCTGGCCCGGTTCGGTTAAGCCCAGTAGACGTTTACCTTTACGGATAAATAGCTGTACCCCCAGTTCATCTTCCAGATCTTTAATATGCTTACTTACCCCGGACTGCGAAGTATAAAGCGCAGCGGAAGCTTCAGTTAAATTAAAGTTTTGTCTAACCGTTTCTCGTATAATTCTTAATTGTTGGAAATTCATAATTCTCTTACCCTAGAAGAGGATGGGGCATTTTAAAGCCCCATCTTTTGATCTTAAGCGACCTGGTTTTCAAATAAATGCAAATTCACCGCACTTAACCAAACAGTTTGATTTGGGCGGAATTGATGCGCTCTCGCTTCATCAGGTGTGAGTAAAATTTCGATCAGATTACCTTGACGGTCATTTAGCTCAGCAACTACTTTACCCGCGATCCATAATTCACGAATGAAGGTCGCTTGAATGGCATTGTCGTGTGGCTGTGCATGAATGCGTAGCTCATCTGGACGTGCGAATAAAATCACTTCACCTTGAGCGGCATTTTTTGCACCCTCAAATTGAATGCGGTCCTGACCGAGCTGAATAACGCCGCCGTTGTTTTGACCTTCAAAACGATTCGCCTGACCCAAAAAGTCGAATACAAATGGGGTTGCCGGCGTTTCATAGACTTCACGTGGCGAACCGATCTGCTCAACATTGCCTTTGTTCATCACCACGATCTGATCGGCGACTTCAAGGGCTTCTTCTTGGTCATGGGTTACAAAGATCGAGGTAATATGTAATTCATCATGCAGGGTGCGCAACCAGCGACGCAATTCCTTACGCACTTTGGCATCCAGTGCACCGAAAGGTTCATCCAGCAACAGCACACGCGGTTCAACGGCTAAGGCACGTGCCAGTGCAATACGCTGACGCTGACCACCTGACAATTGTGCAGGGTAACGGTCTGCTAAAAAGCCGAGCTGGACCAGATCAAGTAAACGCGTTACACGTTTTTTAATTTCCGCTTCCGATGGACGGGTTTTACGCGGGCGAACACGCAGACCAAAGGCGATATTGTCAAATACGGTCATATGACGGAACAGGGCATAATGCTGGAAGACGAAACCGACTTCACGTTCACGCACGTGAACATTGGTGGCATCTTCACCTTCCAGAATGACCTGACCGCCATCTGCAGATTCCAGACCGGCAATGATCCGTAGCAGCGTGGTTTTACCACAACCCGATGGACCGAGCAGGGCTACCAGTTGACCATCTGGAAAGTCTAGCGAGATATTTTTAAGTGCATGGAATGCACCAAAGTGTTTTTCAATATTTTGTACTTGAATACTCATGTTGGCATTCCTTAAGAAACTGTTGAATCTTCATTACGTTTGTCTTGTTTTTCCTGGCGCAGTTCAACCCATGTTTTTAAAATCAGGGTCACAATTGCGAGGAGAGCCAGAAGCGAAGACACGGCAAACGCAGCACTAAAGGTATATTCGTTATAAAGAATTTCGACGTGTAGCGGCAAGGTGTTGGTTTCACCGCGGATATGACCGGAGACGACCGATACCGCACCAAACTCACCCATGGCCCGCGCATTACACAGAATCACGCCATAGATCAGACCCCATTTGATATTGGGCAGGGTTACTTTCCAGAAAGTCTGCCAGCCAGATGCACCGAGTACAATCGCAGCTTCTTCTTCTTCGATCCCTTGTGCTTCCATTAACGGAATCAACTCACGCGCAACAAAAGGTACAGTAATGAAGATAGTCGCCAAGACAATCGCAGGCACCGCATAAAGGATCTTGATATCATGATCCATCAGCCAAGAGCCCATCCAGCCTTGGGTACCGAAAATCAGCACCAGCATCATACCCGCGATCACAGGTGAAACCGAGAAAGGGAGATCAATAATGGTCGTCAGGAATGATTTACCTGGAAAGTTGAACTTCGCCACAGACCAGGCTGCCGCAACACCAAATACGACATTGAGTGGTACTGCGATTGCAGCAGTCAGCAAGGTAAGTTTCACTGCCGACAAGGTATCCGGATGCACCAGCGCTTGGGTATAAACGCCAACTCCCTGTTTAAAGGCTTCCACAAATACCAGAATCAAGGGCAGAATCAGGCAGCTTAAAAAGAAAATTAAGGCAATCGTGAGCAGGGTATAACGTACCCAAGTCGGCTCGCGGGTCGCATCACGGGATTGCAGCTTTTCAGCCAGCGCATTGCTGTTGGTATTTAAACTCATCGCGCAGTTCTCCCAGTACGACGGCTGGCCCATGCCTGTAATAAGTTAATCAGGAATAGCATCACGAACGAAATCAGTAGCATGACTACAGCAATCGTGGTTGCACCAGCATAGTCATATTCTTCCAGGCGAGAAATAATCATTAACGGTGCAATTTCCGTTTCAAAAGGCTGGTTACCGGCAATAAAGATGACGGAACCATATTCACCGACACCACGGGCAAAGGCCAAAGCAAAACCAGTGATCAGTGCAGGCAGCAGAATTGGAAAAATCACTTTGGTCACAATCTGAAAACGGTTTGCACCCAGCGCAGAAGCGGCTTCTTCCAGTTCAGTTTCCAGATCGCTGAGGACTGGCTGAACGGTACGCACTACAAAAGGCAGGCCAATAAAGATCAACGCCAGTGTAATACCAATCGGGGTATAAGCGACTTGAATGCCAATCGGTTCTAAATATTGACCAATCCAGCCGGTCGGTGCATATAAAGAGGTCAGGGCAATACCCGCAACCGCAGTGGGCAAGGCAAAAGGCAAATCTACCAGGGCATCGACAATACGTTTGCCCGGAAAGCTGTAACGTACCAGACACCACGCCAGTAACAGGCCAAATACTACATTGACCACTGCAGCGACAATGGCCGCGGTGAAACTTAACTGCAATGATTTCAAGATACGTTCAGAGCTCAGGATTTCCCATAAGCCATCCCAGCCAATGCCCAGTGATTTAATAAAAACAGCAGACAGCGGGATCAAAACGATTAATGACAAATACGCTAGGGTAAAGCCTAGAGAAAGACCAAATCCTGGCAGCACTCGGGATCGCTGCGACATGATGACTCCTCAAAAGAGAGAAAGCTGATTGAAGTCAATCAGCTAAAATAAAAAAATAATTTGGGCACAAGCATAATTTGCAGCGACTAAAATGCAAATTTAAAATAATACTTGCTCTCATCAACTTTGCTGATATGGGGCATAGTGTTTTCTGAAATCAGATATTGTTCAATTTCAGGAAAAGGGCCAAAACCTGAAGCGACATTGACATGACCGACTGCGCCCAGATTAATCGGTTTGATTTTCCAGGCTTGGGCCAGTATGTGCGCATCTTCAAAACTTAACCAGGGATCATTCTCACTGATCAATAACGTAGTGAGCACTTGAAGCTTGAGCTGTTGAAAATAGGCGCTGTAGTCTGTCTGACTGTCACGCGCAAAACCATTTTCCCCAAACCGTGCCGGATTGGCCGGTGCCACCAATAGCAGATTTTTTACTTTTGCATTGAGTTCCGGATGTCGGGCAAGGGCTGCAATACTGGTCAGACAGCCAAAGCTGTGCGCGACAATCTGAACCTCTGCTGGAATGGCTTGCAGAGTTTTGATAAATTCTGCCACCCAGACATCTAGTACCGGATGATTCCAGTCTTGTTGCTGTACACGGGAGCATCGCATCAGCCGGTGCTGCAAGTAGGTTTGCCAGTGATTATATTCACTGCCACCTACACCGGGAACGATAAGCGTATGAATCATGTCGATGCTCCTGTATCAATCAGCCTGGATGATTATTTCGCGCTGTTGGCTTTGACGATCTGGTCAAAGACACCACCATTTTCAAAGTGGGCTTTTTGTACCTTGTTCCAGCCGCCAAACTCCTGATCAATCGTCACCAGTTTGAGTGGTTTGAACACATGCTTATATTTTTTTAAAGCTGCTTCACTACGTGGACGATAATAATGTTTGCCTGCCAGGTCTTGACCCAATGGCGAATACAGGAAGTTCAAATAACCTTGAGCCAAGTACTGGTTGCTTTTTTTCTTGGCATTTTTTTCTACAATGGCGACTGGTGGCTCAGCCAGAATCGACAGAGAAGGGGTAATAATTTCAAACTTGCCCGGCTGTTCACGAAGGGCAAGATGCGCCTCATTTTCCCAGGCTAATAAAACATCCCCAATCCCGCGTTCAGCAAACGTCGTGGTAGCACCACGCGCACCCGAATCCAGAACTTTGGTATTTTTATAAATTTTACGGACAAATTCTTGCGCAGTTTTATCGTTACCGCCCGCCTGATGTTTGGCCCAAGCCCAGGCCGCCAGATAATTCCAGCGAGCCCCACCTGAGGTTTTCGGGTTTGGTGTAATGATTGCTACGCCCGGTTTGACCAGATCACCCCAGTCCTTCATCCCTTTAGGATTGCCTTTACGCACCAGGAATACGATAGTTGAAGTATATGGGGTTGAGTTTTGCGGCAATTTCTTCTGCCAGTCCGCAGGTAATAGTTTGGCTTTTTCTGACAGTACATCAATATCGGCAGCCAATGCCAGCGTTACGACATCCGCATCCAGACCATCAATCACCGAACGTGCCTGTTTGCCTGAACCGCCATGTGATTGCTTGAAATTGATTTTTTGACCGGTACGGCTTTCCCAGTATTTGCCAAAATTTTTATTTACATCTTCATACAGTTCACGGGTCGGATCATAGGATACATTGAGAAAATCACGTGCTGCTGCACCAAAAGAGGTTGCCGAGATAACAGCTGCTAAAACCCCAAATTTAAATGTGTTTGAAATGCTCATATGAACCCCAATCTCTGATATGTTCTGTAACATAAGCGCAGAATAAACCTATTCTTTATGCATAAAAAATAATTAAAAATGAATTTGATATGAAAAAAATAGATAAATAAACTCTTAAGTGCTTGAAATAAGAATGGCCTTATGAATAAAGGCCATGATGAATTGCATTTAAAGCATTATTTTGCATGATTGGCTTTGACAATCTGGTCAAAGATACCGCCGTTATCAAAATGCTGTTTCTGAACCTTGGTCCAGCCACCGAACTCTTTATCGATGGTCACCAGTTTTAATGATTTGAACACACTGCTGTACTGCTTCAAGACATTCGCATTACGTGGACGGTAGAAGTTCTTTGCAGCCACAGTTTGTCCTGCAGGTGAATACAGATAATTCAAATAGGCTTTGGCCAGATTTTCATTGCCATCATTCTTGGCATTCTTTTCTACAATCGCCACTGGGGGTTCAGCCAGAATAGACAGAGAAGGGGTAATAATCTCAAATTTTCCTGGTTGTTCGCGGACGGCTAAATGTGCTTCATTTTCCCAGGCCAGTAATACATCCCCAATCCCACGTTCAGCAAAAGTCGTGGTAGCACCACGTGCACCCGAATCCAGTACTTTGGTCTGTTTGTAGATTTGACGGACAAAGTCTTGCGCTTTGGCATCATTGCCACCTTTTTGATGTTTGGCCCAAGCCCAAGCCGCTAAATAATTCCAGCGTGCACCGCCCGAAGTTTTCGGGTTCGGGGTAATAATATCTACGCCCGGTTTAACCAGATCGCCCCAATCCTTGATTCCTTTCGGATTATCTTTACGTACCAGAAAGGCAATCGTCGAGGTATAAGGCGTCGAGTTTTGAGGGAATTTCTTCTGCCAGTCTTTCGGTAGCAAACCGCGCTCTGCAATTTCATCAATATCTGCCGCCAGTGCCAGTGTAACGACATCTGCGTCTAGACCATCAATCACGGCACGAGCCTGTTTGCCTGAACCGCCATGCGACTGTTTATAATTGACTTCCTGGCCAGTGGTTTTTTTCCAGTAAGTACTGAATTCTTTATTAAAGTTATCGTACAATTCGCGAGTCGGGTCATATGAAACGTTTAGGAAATCTTTTGCAGAGACACTAAAAGCGCTTGCTGATACCAGTGCTGCCAATACCCCAATTTTTAATTTACGGATGCTCATTTTTGCCTCAAGTTTTTTAGCTTTTGTTAGATGAGGCAAGAATAGCTTGAGATTTTTTGCATAAAAAATAATTAAAAAAGAATTGGATGTGAGTAAAAAAGATATATAGGTGAAGCCTGATTCTGACTGCTCAATTTTTCATTTTAGAGGCTGCAAAATATGCTGTATTTAAAAAATGCTCAACAGGTCAGCTATATAGATGTGCTGGATCGAGGCTTTCATTATGGTGATGGCTGTTTTACCACGGCCCGGATTCGGCATAACCGGATTGAATTATATGATCGTCATCTGGCACGTTTGCAAATCAGCAATCAAAAATTAAGCCTGAATGCCAATCTTGATCTGATTGCAGAAAGTTTACAGCTTTTAAGGCAGTCAGAACGTGAGCTGAATGGAACAGTAAAAATCGTGCTGAGTCGTGGAATTGGTCAGCGCGGTTATAGCTTGCCGGATCATCCTGCAGATCTCTGGCTATTTTATTATCCTCAAACCGTACAGGATTTTAAGTTTGAGCAGATTCAAAGTGGCATCTTACAGCAGGCATTAGGACTGACGATGCCGAGTCTGGTCGGAATAAAAACCTTAAACCGTCTGGAGCAGGTTTTGCTGAAACAGGAAGCCGATCAACGCGGCTGGACTGAGGCCATGGTGACAGATGTACAGGGTGGTGTTGTCGAAGGGGTGAGCAGTAATTGTTTCATTCGTATAAACAATACATGGATTACGCCCGAACTTCGTTATAATGGCGTCTTCGGTGTCATGCGTGCAGAAATTCTACAACGTATGCAAGATCAGGGAATTACCTGTCAGCAACGCTGTATCGATATGGATGAAATCAACCATATTCAGAGCCTGTTTTTCTGCAATGCACTCAGCCCGATGAAAATTGTCACGCAATTTGAGCAGCGAACCTTGAATGGCGATGCTTGTATTGAACTTTTTAACCGTCTTCGATTAAATCAGATGTCTTAATATGTCAGCTTCCAAACCTAAAGCCAAAAAGAAAAATAAAGCGAGATTCTCCTCATCTTTCAAAGGAATTGCCTTAGTCCTGATTGGTATTGCTTTGATCTTGGCATTAATCCTGAAAAGCAGTTTGTGGAAGGATTATCCTGTAGAAGGAAAAAAACAGCTGCTCGCGATTGAATCTGGTCAAACCTATTCCGGTTTTATTGATCGTCTGGCCACAGAAGGTCAGGTGAGCTTCCCGATCATTCTCAAGCTGTATCAGCGCATCATGATTCATGACACCATGAAAGCGGGCGTGTATGAAGTGCGTCAGGGCATGAGCATCCGTCAGGTCTTGGAGATGATTTCCGATGCAGACAATGCCCAGATGAGCCGGATTCTGGTAATTGAAGGAACGACCTTTAAGCAACTGATTGATGCCCTGAAGAAAAATGATCTGGTCACCAAAGAAGTACTGCATCTGCCTACCGCGCAATTACTTAAAGAGCTCAATATTCCGTTTTCACATCCTGAAGGACTGTTTGCACCGGATACTTATTTCTTTGCCAAAGGTGAAACTGACCGTAAAATTCTGACCAATCTGTATCAGCGCCAGATGAAAGCACTGGATGAGGCGTGGGCGAAACGTGCACCTGATTTGCCGTATCAGAATAAATATGACGCGCTGATCATGGCATCGATTGTTGAAAAAGAGACTAGTGTGGATCGTGAATTGGAACAGGTTTCTGGGGTATTTGTACGCCGTTTAAAAATTGGTATGCGTTTACAGACCGATCCAACGGTGATTTACGGAATGGGTGACAACTATAACGGCAATATTACCCGTAAAGATTTACGCACACCGACGCCGTATAACACCTATACCATTTCAGGTTTGCCGCCAACACCGATTGCATTGCCAAGTAAGAAAGCCATTGAAGCAGCCATGCATCCGGATAATTCTGACAATCTGTATTTTGTCGCTACCGGTAATGGTGGACATAAGTTCACGAGCAATTTGAATGACCACAATAAAGCCGTACAGGAATATCTGACGATTTTACGCTCGAAAAATAAGGAATGAGTATGTTTATTAGCTTTGAAGGCACAGAAGGTGTAGGTAAAACTACGCTCATTCGTTCGATTTATGAAGATTTCATCGCACAGGGTAAAGATGTTATTGTGACTCGTGAACCGGGTGGAACGCCAATGGCTGAGCAGATTCGCTCACTGTTGCTGGCTGTGAACCATGAAGAAGCCATGGCGCATGATACCGAGCTGTTATTGATGTATGCGGCGCGTGCCCAGCATCTGGCACAAGTGATTCTGCCTGCATTAGAAGCCGGGAAAACTGTCTTGTGTGACCGTTTTAGCGATGCCAGTTTTGCCTATCAATGTGCAGGTCGGGGCCTGAGCGAAACCAAGTTGCAATTACTCAATGATCACTTTGTCGCACGCATGCCGGACATCACGTTCTGGTTAGAAGCGCCTATTGAATTGGGGATGAACCGTGCCCGTGAACGCGGTGCGCTAGATCGTTTTGAACAGGAGAAAGTCACTTTCTTTGAGAAAGTGAGAGCAGGGTATGAAAGCTTGTGGCAACGCCATCCTGAACGGATCAAACGTCTGGATGCAACTCAAACACCTAAACAGGTATTTGAGCAGGCCTTAACTTATCTAAAATAAGCTGGGTCTTCAAATACTTTTTTTATTTGAGTTT
Organism: Acinetobacter sp.; assembly: GCF_049284435.1. GTDB lineage: Bacteria > Pseudomonadota > Gammaproteobacteria > Pseudomonadales > Moraxellaceae > Acinetobacter. The sequence continues at coordinate 20,769 of NZ_JBAPXX010000020.1, forward strand.
TCTCTAGGTTGATTCGTGAAAAATCTTCTATATTAAAATGGATATAGAAGATTTTTTTTAAAATATGAAAACGACCAAAACAGAGATTGAACAATTTTTACAACAAGAATTTCCGCAAAGTCTGGAGAAGTGCCGGATTGAAGCCGTTTCTCCGCGTGGGGCTACTTTGCTTTATCCGGTGAGAGCAGAGGAATTGCGTCCAGGCGGCACAGTTTCTGGCCCAACCATGATGACCTTGGCGGATTTTGCTCTTTATGTCGCGATTCTGGGTGAAATTGGACTGGTCGGTTTGGCTGTGACCACTAACTTGAATATCAATTTCTTACGTAAGCCTTCAGGTGGAACCGATATACGGGGAGAATGTAAGCTGATCAAGGTCGGTAAGGCACTGATTGTGGGAGAAGTCTGGATTTATTCGATAGATAATGAAGAACCTGTGGCGCATGTGACCGGAACATATTCAATTCCACCACAACGTTAGATACTAGAAATTTAGAAGACTGGCTATAAATAGCCTAAGCTAAATTGAAGCAAATAAAAATTTAAAAATAAAAGGAGATATACTGCTGATCAGCATATCTCCCCAGATTATTTAAATATTGACCAATGGGGTTTCGACTTCAAAATTTGGTGGGACGAGGACTGTTTTGCGTAGTTCTGGTAGCAGCTCGGGATAATCCAAGGTGAAATGCAGACCGCGAGATTCTTTGCGGTGCATGGCGCAGCGCACGATCATCTCGGACACCAACACCAGATTACGCAGCTCGATCAGATTTTTGCTGACCTGGTAATCCTGATAATACTCGGTAATTTCTTTTTTTAGCATTTCAATGCGATGTAGTGCACGTTCCAGGCGTTTGGTCGTGCGTACGATTCCGACATAGTTCCACATGGTCTGACGTAGCTCATCCCAGTTTTGCAGAATCACCACATCCTCATCCGGGTTGGTCACCTGAGAATCATCCCAAGCTGGGACTGCAGGAGCTTGCTGATTGACCTTGAAATTTTTCTGAATATGCTTGGCTGAACTCATGCCATAGACAAAACATTCTAAAAGTGAGTTACTTGCCATTCGGTTAGCACCATGCAGGCCAGTATAAGAGGTTTCCCCAATTGCATATAGACCTGCAATATCCGTCTGGCTATGTTCATCGACCACCACGCCACCGCAGGTATAATGGGCTGCAGGTACGACTGGAATCATGTCCTTGGTAATATCGATCCCTAGCTCAAGCAAACGGGCATACAGGGTAGGGAAATGCTCTTTAACAAAGCTTTCATCTTTATGGGTAATGTCCAGCCAGACATGACGAATACCGAGACGCTTAATTTCATAGTCGATAGCACGTGCCACGATATCACGCGGTGCAAGTTCAGCGCGTTCATCAAAACGCAACATAAAGCGTTCGCCATCTGGCAGGCGCAGATAAGCACCTTCGCCACGCATTGCTTCAGTGATCAGGAAAGAACGTGCTTGCGGATGATACAGGCAGGTCGGATGAAATTGGTTAAATTCCATATTGGCGACCCGGCAGCCAGCACGATAAGCCATGGCAATACCATCACCTGTGGCAATGTCTGGATTTGAGGTGTAAAGATAAGCTTTCATAGCACCGCCACAGGCAAGGGCGGTAAATGGCGCTAAAAAGGTATGCACTTTCTCAGTTGTTTCATCCAGGGCATATAAACCCAGCGCACGATTATCACCATCTAAACCAAGCTTTTGTGAACAGATCAGGTCAATCGCAATATAATTTTCAAAAATTTTAATATTCTGTTTTTCTTGAGCGCGTTGTACCAGAGTAGTGGAAATGGCACGACCCGTGGCATCGGCCGCATGAATAATTCGGCGCTGTGAATGACCACCTTCACGGGTGAGATGTAACTGTTCCTGTTCATCCAGGGTAAATTGCACGCCGTGTTTCAGCAGGAAATCAACCGAGGGTTTGCCACCTTCTACCGTCTGTTTAACCGCATCCATTTCACATAGCTGTGCGCCTGCAATCATGGTGTCATCAATATGCTGTTCAATCGAATCCATTTCATCCAGTACCGCGGCCACCCCGCCTTGAGCATAAAAGGTGCTGGCATCTGTCAGGGTAGATTTCGCCAAGACTGCAATATTAAAATGATCTGGGAGCGATAAGGCTAAACTTAAACCGGCACCGCCACTGCCCACAATAATGACGTCAAATTGTTGGGTAAGGGATAAATTAGACATGTCCATCAGCTAATTTTAAAAAAAGTTTGGTAATAACAGCGCTTTTTTGTACAAAAGGCAAGCGTTGAAGTGCTCATTTATTGATGAAAAAAATTAATCAAAGCCTTAACTTAATGCTTTAATGATGAGATATTGCCCAGAATAAAGTATGTAAACATATTATTACTTAAACTTTACAGTGTTTGTGATAAAACCTATTTACATAAATTTATCAACAATTTGAGTGAATAATTTATATGAAAATTCTAGACTTAAAAAAAGGATTATTTGCAGCGACCCTAACCATGAGTGCTGCACAGTTGCAGGCGGTCACGCCGGTTGATTTTTCAAATCTGGTGGAGCAGGTCAGTCCTGCTGTAGTCAGTGTCAATGTCGTTAAAAAAATGAGCGAAGAAGAGCTCTTACAACAACAAGTGCCGGAAATTCTGCGCCGCTTTTTCGGCAATCAGGTGATTATTCCGCAGCAGCGTATGCCGCAGGAAAAAACCGGTTATGGAAGTGCATTTTTTATTAGCAAAGATGGCTATCTGTTGACTAATCACCATGTGGTTGAAGATGCCTCCAAAGTCACGATTACCCTGAATGATCGCCGGGAAATTGATGCCACTGTTGTAGGGAGTGATGCGCGTACCGACGTAGCTTTGCTGAAGGTAAATGGTTCGAATTTCCCAGAATTACGGACGGGTGATGTAGGGCGCTTACGTGTTGGTGAGCCTGTACTTGCAATTGGTTCGCCATTTGGTTTTGATTATTCCGCTTCTGCCGGAATTGTCAGTGCCAAAATGCGCAACATGATGGGTGAAACTGCAGTACCTTTCATCCAGACAGATGTGGCTTTAAACCCGGGCAACTCAGGTGGTCCTCTGTTTAATCAGCGTGGTGAAGTGGTCGGTGTTAACTCACGGATCTTTAGTGGAACCGGTGGTTATATGGGCTTGTCCTTTTCGATTCCGATTGATGTGGCAATGGAAGTTGCAGATCAGCTGAAGAAGAATGGTAAAGTGACCCGCTCTTATCTGGGCGTAAGTTTGCAGGATATCGACCGTAACCTTGCTGAATCTTATAACCTGCCTAAGCCTGAAGGTTCCCTGGTTACCCAGGTTGCGCCAAACTCCCCGGCAGCACGTGCAGGTCTGCGTGCCAGTGACGTCATCTTAAAATACAACGGTACCCCAATTTCACGTACCAGTGAATTGTTAAACTATCTGAACCGTACTGCACCCCAGCAGCAGGTACAGCTTGAAATTTTACGTGATGATAAACGTCGTAGTATTACAGCGACTTTAAGTGCGGCACCAGATGATACCCCAGCAAAAGCAGGCACACAGGCTCAACCCAGCAAAGGGCCGGTGATCGGGGTTTCAATTCGTGACCTCAGTCCAGCAGAGTTAGCGAGTCTGGAAATCAAAGGCGGTGTGGTGATTCAGGATGTACGCCCGGGCGGTATTGCAGCACAGGCACGAATTATGCCGAATGATGTCATCACCCAAATTAATAACCAGACAGTACTGAATTCCAATCAGTTTGTACAAGAGGTATCTGAACTGAAAAAGGGTAGCATTGCGCGCGTCACCTTGATTCGTCAGGGTCAGCTTGCGGTGGTCGGAATGCGTATCTCATAAGATTGCTGGATTTTCTTGAAAAACCGCTTGTAGAAGCGGTTTTTTATTTTTTGCAATTTACCCCAGCGATAAATTCGGTAGACTCTATAACCTTAAAATCATGGAAAGGATAAGAGCGAAGTGAGCGGTATTTTTGATCTTGCTTTAAAGGTTCAAGCCAAACATATTGATGGATTGGGTCATGTGAATAATGTGATCTATGTGCAATGGATGCAGGATGTCGCATCAGCTCATATTGAAAAACTGGGCTTGGGATTAAAGCAATATGTGGAACTGAAACATGCCATGGTCGCGGTTGAGCATCAGGTGCAATATCGCAAGGC
>NZ_JBAPXX010000021.1:0-17829 GCF_049284435.1 Acinetobacter sp.
GACTGGGGTTGAGTCTGTGGTGTATTTGGGTTTTGCGTCGCATTCGACTGACTTAAAGGCTGCTGCACGATAGGCGCTTGTTGTGAATTGCCACGCCAGACTTCTTTGGTCTGCTGGATTTTCTGACCGGTTTGCTGGGCTGCCTGAGTTGCACCCTGATCTACTTTTTGCAGTGTATCCGAGGTTGCAGATTTGGTATTACTCCAGGCACGGTCTACCCCTGGCTTGATTTTGGCAATGCCTTTTTCCGTTGCTTCACCGACTTTCTCGGCGGTATTAATCACGCCTTCCTGGGCTTTATAAGCAAAGACATGCAGCAGGTTCGGATTTTCACCATAAGGTTTAACCGGTTTAGCAGACTGAGTCGTAGTTTGTGCGAATGCTGGAACAGAAAGCATTAAAGCTGTCGTTAAAATAATGGGGGTTTTGATATTCATTATGGATCGACCTCGTATTCGTCTAAGTGCGGTCTGAGTTTGTTTTTCAGTGTAACGGATAATTGGTCAAAAACAATGAATATCCTGTGAAGAGTGCAGGGCTTTAAGGTGGATCTGTACCGGAATATTGTAATTTTTAAAGAACGGGCAGCAGATATCAGGAGAAGCCTTGGATTGATTTTTAGAAAAATAAAAGCCCTATTCTTAGACTAGAAACAGGGCGATCTTTTTAGTCACATTGTGTTAGGGCATCTTTGACGAAATGTTCGCGTAAGCTGACAAAGTTCTTTTGTACGCTTGCATCGTGCAGGTTAAATTTTTGTGCAGTGCTAGTACCGTCGCGCTGGAAAGTCGCTGAGCCGGCATCCATCAGGGTCATGCCTTTAAATGACCATTGTTCAATGACACGGTTATTGCCGATATCGCCGGTGAATTCAATCACGCATTTGTCGAGGAATTTGGTCAGTTTTGCCTTGTTATTGGTGGTGGCAGGTACAACCTCTAGGTTTTGGACTTCCTGTAAGACGCCAACCTGAAGCTGTGGGATTTTTGGTGCAGATGTACAAGCTGTAACTGCGATACTCGCAAGACCCGTCAAAATAAGAGCTTTAAATTTCATATGATTCTTTCTTGTTGAGTGTTGTTGGTTTGAGTATAGGGAATTGGAATTGGATTGGCTAGTTAGATATTAAGTGATAGGTCCAGAAGGTCCTATTCGATCTCGGCTGAGATAATATGCTCCTTTATAATTTAATAAGGTTAGTAAATATTTTCGTAATAGATCGCTAACATTTTTGCAGTCTTTTATTGCTTGCTCCATATAATTTTCATCTCCGAAAGGTAATAAAATACCTTCATGAATTATTTTGTTCCGTTTATTTAAGAAAGGAGATATTTCAGCCCGTTTAAATCTGGCGGATACAAACATTCTTTTAGTCATTTCTGTTGAACCGCACTTACTATATAACTTATGAATATATTTGGCGGTCATTTCATCAAAGCAATATTCTTCTTTATTTTTACAATAATAGTCCTGAGGAGGGTATAAAGGATGACTATACTTGCCATCTTTATATTTATAGCCTTGTTCTATTGCAAAAGAATTTTTTAAATTTTCTATCGCAATATAATGTGAAATTAGAGCTAACTCTAATGTTAAAGTGGAGCGATTGGCTTCACATAAATAACCAAATACTACTGTAAGCTGCCTAGAGGATTTGAATTTTTTAAAGGTTGGATAGGCTTGCTCAATAAAATTACGAATTTCTTTACCAGCATTTTTAATGATAGGAGCAAAAGGATTAAGAATATATGCTGAACAATTAGTCCAGTGTTCTTCTGAACCAAGTTTATAGCCACAACGTCGAACTGGGGCTTGTTGAGCAAAAGAAAGTAGTGAACAAAAATTATCAACGATATTTAAAAGTAGTTCAACTTTATCTGAACCAATATTTTCAACAGTAATTTTAGTGGTCATTAAACTTTGATTTATAAATTCACTCTGCTTTAGTTGAATATTAAGCTGCTTAAATTGAAACTTAAAACCTTCACATTCAATGATTGTTGTATCACGAATTTGCTGATTATTATGGTTGGAGAAGTTTTCACCTAACATGAATAAATTGATAAGAAAGACTTCTAAAATTTCCATATTTATTCTCATTAAAAAACCCCACTAATTTATAGCGGGGTTTTGTTTAAACTTCAAGCAATTAAAACTTAGTGCTGTAACACCGAAATATCAGCCACTTTCGTAAACAAGTCACGTAACTGAGCAAGCATACGTAAACGGTTTGCTTTCAGGTCAGCATCATCTGCCATGACCATTACACCGTCAAAGAATGCATCGACTGGCGCACGAAGTGCAGCAAGTGCAGAAAGGGCAGCCGTGTAGTCTTTTGCAGCAAATAATGGCTCAACCACAGGCGTAATTTTCGCAAGTTCAGCGAATAATGCTTTTTCAGCATCTTCAACCAGGTTTGCTTCAACCACTGAACCTTCAGGTGCAGCTTCTTTTGCAAGAATGTTGGCAACACGCTTGTTTGCAGCAGCCAACGCAGCAGCTTCAGGAAGATCACGGAAGTGATTGACCGCATTTACACGTTTGTCAAAATCAAGTGGTGATTTTGGCGACAACGCTTGAACCGCTTGAATCACATCAACCGCAACGCCTTGGTCTTCGTATTTCGCACGGTAACGACCTTCAAGGAATGCAACTGCATCTGCCAAAGTCTTGTCGTGATCTTTCAATACATCGCCATAAGCTGCTAAAGCAAGTTTGATTAGGTCTTCAATCGACACATCAAGCTCGTTTTCAGTTACTAGACGCAAGATACCAATCGCAGAACGACGCAGTGCGAACGGGTCTTTAGAACCTGTCGGTGCTTGACCGATCCCGAAAATACCCGTCAATGTATCTAAACGATCAGCAAGCGCAATCGTAGTACCTGTTTTGGTTTTTGGTAAAACGTCACCAGCGAATTTAGGCAGGTATTGCTCACCTAAAGATTCTGCCACTTCAGCATTTTCGCCTTCAAGACGTGCATAGTAAGTACCCGCGATGCCTTGAAGTTCTGGAAATTCACCCACAAGCTCAGAGGTTAAGTCACATTTTGCAAGAAGTGCCGCTTTTTCAGCATCTTCCGCTTTTGCACCAGTAATTGGAGCTAAAGCCACAGCCAGTTTTGCAATACGTTCAGACTTGTTCCACAGTGTGCCAAGTTCAGCCTGAAACACCATGTTTGCAAGCTTCTCTTTACGCGATGCAAGCGGTTGCTTTTGATCTTGTAGGAAGAAGAATTCAGCATCTGACAAACGTGGACGAACAACTTTCTCGTTACCTTCAATAATTTGTGTCGGGTCTTTCGACTCAATGTTTGACACAGTAATGAAGTACGGTTGAAGTTTATTGTCGCTGTTCACTAAGCAGAAGTACTTTTGGTTGTCCTGCATCGTGGTGATCAGTGCTTCTTGAGGAACAGCAAGGAAGCGTTCTTCAAAGCTTGCACGTAATGCAACAGGCCATTCAACCAATGCAGTCACTTCGTCACGAAGATCCGCAGGGACAATCGCAATCGCATTTACTTCATCAGCAAGCGCTTTGACTTGTTGGTCGATGATCGCTTGACGCTCTTCAAATGAAGCCACAACGTGCGCTGCTTTAAGCTTGCTTAAGTATTCGTCAGCATGGTTAAGTGTGATCGCTTCAGGTGCATGGAAACGGTGACCAAAAGTCACGTTACCGGCTTTGTGATCTTGAATTGTTGCATCAACTACGTCCTTGTCTTTCAACAACACAACCCATTTTACTGGACGTACGAATTCAGTACGGCTTGCCGCAGAACGCATACGTTTTGCAATTGGAAGGTTATCCAAGGCATTTTGTAAAATTTGTGGAAGTAAAACTTCAAGGCTTTGGCCTTTCACGTCTTTTAAGTAGCACACTTTTTCAACTTTACCGGCCTGGAAAGTAGAAACCTGATCCACAGTAATGCCTTGACCACGCATAAAGCCTTCAAGCGCTTTGGTTGGTTTACCTTCAGCATCATAAGCGGCTTGTACAGCAGGGCCATCAAAACGTTTTTGCGTGTCGGCTTGCGCAGCATCAACATTGACGATTTTAAGTGCAAGACGACGTGGTGCTGCATAAGCTTCGATAGCATCAAACGTTAAACCTGCATCTTTTAAGCCTTTAACCGTTTCAGCTTGTAGCGCATCACGTAATTTTTTTAAGCTTTTTGGTGGAAGTTCTTCACAACCCAATTCGAACAAAACGGTATGTTTAGACATTATTTGCTCTCCTTGTTTGCTTCTTTCGCTTCTGCTTCAACTTGCGCTTTTAACTGTGCTAACACTTCATCACGTAATGCTGGTTCAGCCATTGGGAAACCAAGTTCCGCACGTGCTGCTACATAACTTGTCGCAATAGAACGTGCCAAGGTACGTACACGTAGAATGTAACGCTGACGTTCAGTCACAGAAATCGCGCCACGCGCATCCAATAAGTTGAAGCTGTGTGATGCTTTCACGACTTGCTCATATGCAGGCAGTGGAAGTTTCGCTTCGATCAAACGCGTTGCTTCAGCTTCGTAGAAATCGAACAATTCAAACATTTTTTCAACGTTGGCATATTCGAAGTTATAGGTCGATTGTTCCACTTCATTTTGATGGAACACATCACCATAGGTTACCGTACCGAACTGACCTTTGGTCCAAACTAAGTCGTAAACAGAATCGACACCTTGCAAGTACATTGCAAGACGCTCAAGACCGTAAGTGATTTCACCAGTCACTGGGTAGCATTCAACACCACCGACTTGCTGGAAGTAAGTGAACTGCGTCACTTCCATACCATTCAGCCAAACTTCCCAACCTAAGCCCCAAGCGCCCAGTGTTGGAGATTCCCAGTTGTCTTCTACGAAACGGATATCATGTACCAGTGGGTCAATACCGATCGCTTTTAATGAGTCGAGGTAAAGCTGCTGGATATTGTCCGGGTTTGGCTTAAGCACCACCTGGAATTGATAGTAGTGTTGTAGACGGTTCGGGTTTTCACCATAACGGCCATCTTTCGGGCGGCGTGACGGTTGAACATAAGCGGCATTCCAGGTTTCAGGACCCAGTGCACGAAGGAAAGTCGCAGTGTGGAATGTCCCTGCACCCATTTCCATATCATAAGGTTGCAAAATGACGCAGCCTTGCTCCGCCCAGTAAGTTTGTAAGGCAAGAATTAAGCCTTGGAAGGTATCAATATGCGATATGGCGCGACTCATGGTCATCCACTTAAAATTAGAGAAAAATTGTGCTCAATTATAAGGACTTTGCAGGGGAGTGGCAAAGGGTTAATGTGAGGATGCTTTTTTGAAAAAAATAAAACAGGCTTAAAGGATACGCGGCATTTAGAAGCTTACTGTGATTTTAGCTGTACTGGTCGATACAGGCTGATCTGAAAATCAGGAATAAATCAGATGTATGGCGTGCTGTTAACCGGAGAGTCATAAAGTTCAACGGATCTCATACGATTGCGACCCTAAAATTAGTTTAATATTCACGCAATATAATAATGCTTAAAAATTAAGGAACTTCATGACCACTTACCAAATTCAATGCCATTTAAAATACAAGGTCGTGCAACCTACAGAATTTATTTTTATGCTTCAGGCGGCACATCATCCTGATCAGAATATTCTCGAAGAACAACTCAGCTTTAATCTGCCGGTGGCATGGCATAAATTTCAGGATGCCCAGCATCAAAATCGACATGTTCGGCTACAGGTCGAACCCTGTGACGCTTTTGAGCTGAATTATACGGCAACAGTGGTTCGTCAACCGAGCCTCTCTCTGGAACTTCAGCAAGGTCTGAAAGAAGTGGCCATTCCTGAGCTGCCCGATGAAGTATTGCCTTATTTGCTGGCCAGCCGTTATTGCAATTCGGATTTATTACTGGAAATGGCAAAACGCTCATTTGGCTGGATGACACCGGGTTATACTCGGGTTAAAGCCATTGAACAGTGGATTTATAACAATATTTTTTATGTGTCTGGCAGTTCCGACCAATTTACCACTGCCACAGATGTACTGGTGCATCGCGCAGGCGTATGCCGTGACTTTGCCCATTTAGGCATTGCGCTGTGTCGTGCCCTAGGAATTCCGGCACGCATGGTGGTCGGTTATGTGGAAATTGAAAAGTTTCTACCCGATTTTCATGCCATTTTCGAAGCCTATTTAGACGGTGGATGGGTGCAGTTTGATCCAACCCGTTTGGCCCCGGTCGAAAATCTTATTCGGATCGGCACTGGAGTCGATGCCGGAGATGTGGCATTTTCAACCTATTATGGTGAGGTCGAGCTGTTAAAAATCCAGCCACTGATTCAACCTGAATGAATGGGTAGGCCGTGATAAAAACGATCTAAAAGATATCTAAGCAAAATGGTTGAAAAGGATTTTTTTCCATTTCAGAGGTAGGCGGAGATAGCACAGCCCTTATAAAAAATTTGGTTGAGTATTGTTAAGCTAAGCGAAATATTGTTTTAAAAAGCCTGCATTCGCGAATGATGAAAAGATGTAAAACACAGATGCCTTTCATCTGGCTTGGTTCTATAATGCCCAAAATCTATAAATAATCAGATCAGGCGCACTGTGTTTCATTCCCATCTCGACTGGCTCAATACCTTAAAACCCAATTTCAAAGTTCTTCCACTCAAAGATCGCCTGCTCTGCGGAGTTGGAGCACTATTGGGTTTGGTGGTTTCCTCCTTGCTGAGTTTATGGATTCTGGGCGATTTTGAAGCTTGGTATATCGCACCGATGGGCGCATCCTCGGTATTGCTGTTTGCAGTGCCAGCCAGTCCTCTGGCACAGCCCTGGAATATTCTGGTCGGGAATACCATTGCTGCGGTGATTGGCGTGAGCTGTGCCTTGTTGATTGCCAGTCCGACTGAGGCTTTTAGTGTAGCCGTGGCTTTGGCGATTGTCCTGATGATGACCACAGATTCCCTGCATCCACCGAGTGGCGCCGTGGCCATTACCGCAGTGCTGGGTGGCCAGCCGGTGCATGAACTGGGTTATGCCTTTGTATTTTATCCGGTGCTGCTCAATTCAATTCTGCTCATGGTGATTGCCATTGTCTTTAACCGGATGATTGGCAAGGATTATCCGCAGCAAGCCCAGTTAAATGCTCGTTCCAAGGATCCGACGCCGACCCAGAAAGTGACCATTCAACCGCAGGATATTCAGGAAGTGCTGGACCAGCGCACCGAGCTGCTGGATATTAGTGAATATGACCTGCAAAAAATCATTCTGGAGGCACAAAACCGCGCCAATGCGCGTGCGGTGCATGAATTTAGCTGCCAGGATATTATGACGAAGGATGTGGCAACCCTGCATGAAAATGATGATATCCAGCATGCACTGGACAAGTTCAAGCAGATGAACCTGATGAGCCTGCCCGTCGTTAATGCAGATGAACAACTGGTCGGTACGCTGGCAATGTATCAGGTGGTGGAATGGTTCAAGCGCGCTACCGATGTGCGCAGCAGCTGGGAGCATCAGGTCAAACATATCATGACCCGCAAGGTAATCACGGTACAGCCTTTACAGCCGATTCAGGATCTGGTGCCGTACTTTGTCGAGCGTTCCTTCAACTATATTCCGGTGGTGAGTGAGCAGAAATTGGTGGGAATTATCAGTCGGGCAGACATGATTGCTGCACTCGATCAGGAGCTAAATCATTTTAAAATGAAAGCTTAAAACCGGATTAAAATGGAATATAAGCGACCATGCCTGATCAGGTCTGGTCAGCTTGCCAACTGAGAAAACTGTAAAACAGTGCCATCGGCAGGGAAAAACACAGCAGAAACAAAAAATGGGAACTAAAATCTTCGCTTGGAGGATGCGAGATATAAGCCAGAATCAGGGTTCCCAGTACGCAGCTCATTAAAATCGTGAGGAGATTAAACAGCTGATAATGGCGTGGCAGCAGGTGAGTCACTAATAGAAAAGGAAAGACCATCACCCAGTAAGTCAGGCAGATAAAGAAGCTAATAAAAAGCGCTGAAAACAGGCTCTTGAAAATGGAGAAAACCCCATAGCTGGCTTCATGAAATAGCGCATAAGGGAATAAAATTACAGCTATGATCAAAGGTGCAAGCGCGAGGTTAAATGTCATTTTCCAGAGAGAATTCTGGATCGTTCGGGATATCCACTTAAATATCTTAGCCATAACTGATTTAGCGCTTCTATGATTTTTAGACTATATGAAATTTATACTTTTTTATTTTTAGAGCATATGCTTTTATGATCAGCGACAGCTTAAAAATACGTTAAGTGAATGCTAAAAATATATTTAAGCAGATTTTTTTATATCAATCGCAGGATGCAGTTGATCTTGAATCAAGCTAAAAGACAAATAGAAAGGCTAAAGCTCAGTCATCATAAAAAATAGGCAAAAAAAGCCACGATAACTTGGGGAAATTACCGTGGCATCAAAATTTCATCCCATTTAACCGGGGTGAAAGAGGAAGCTCTGCGATGAAACTGGTCAAGAACTCTTGTTAAAAATGACTGTACAGCTTAATAGCATTTATCCTGATTCACTGTACGCACAGGATTTTGATAGCCCTGAGGTTGATGAACGCTGTCATGATCAATTCTGTACTGTTTTTTCGGCATGATTAACCACAACACCAGATAAACCAAAATACCCGGAAATGCGGCACTCATGATTGAAATCACCACAAAAATTAGACGTAATAAATTTGCGTTCCAACCAAAACGTTCAGCAATACCACCCATCACACCTGCAATCATGTTTGAGCGGTTAGAGCGATATAAACCAACATTGGCCATTAAAATCTCCTGATTAAAAATAAGTTTGAATCCTAAAACTAGATCCATACTTAAAGAAATGAAGTTTACTTAAACTTTTTAAAGTGCTGATTACAAATAAAATCGTTAAGTAATGTTAATAAAGATTAAAACCAGATCTAAGAGCTACTAACATAGTGAAAATTCTATTGAACTCTTGTGTAAAGTTCATCAGCTTTGCTGTGTGCTTTTTGCCCGCCATGTTTCCTATTTAGGTTTATTAAAAATGAAATTGGATGTATCACGTTGTACATTAAGCAGTTTTTTTAAATGTAGCCTGGTGCTGGGGAGTATGGTGATTTTGCAGGCCTGTGATCAGCAGCAAGTCAAACCTGAACAGGAAAGTCAGGCGACCTCAGAAGAGGGTGTTAAAATTTCCGCTGCCAATACGAAAGCTGATGTAGTGACCGTCAGTGCAAAATCCTTAACTCAGGTCGCAGGGCAGGCGACTCTTCCGGTAGAAGCTGATTTAAACCCTCCCACTGTACCAGAGGATGCTAAAGCGTTTATTGGCCGCTATCATACTGAAATTGACTGTGATGGCCGCTTTGCGCCCTGTACTGAAGGTAAGGCAGAATTTATTTTGACTTTACTACCCGACGGTACTGTGCATCGCAGCATTTTACAGTATGGGAAGGTATTTATTGATAATACCAAAAATAGCACGGCTCACAATATCACCTATCGTAAAGACCGCTGGTTTATCAATCCCGAGCGTACCGATATAGTAGTGAATCGTAAAGAAGGGGCGAGCTTTTACTATAAGATTAAAGATTCAAATCACTTAGTCATGAATCTGGAAAAAATCTATAGTGAAAAGGAAAGAACCAACCGGGAATTATTTGATCGCGGCTATCCGGCACCTCCAAAAGCCTATGAACTGGTCAAAGACACATCCTTTCATATTCAAGAATAATACTCGATAAAAATCGGCTGATCTGGTCGAAAGCTTAACTCACATACTATTTAGATTAGACAATAAAGGCGAGTTGTGGGAACGCGTAAGCATAAAATCTAGGCGTAGAAATACACGACCAAAACATCGCAATTTAATTAAAATATAATGAGGGGAATCAGAGAAACATTCTAAGGAAATAATGGTGGGTCGTCCGCGATTCGAACGCGGGACCAACGGATTAAAAGTCCGCTGCTCTACCAGCTGAGCTAACGACCCTGAGGAATAAAAATGATGATGACCATTTTTATGACGCAAGAGTGTGGTGTACTTTTACGTGATCCTTTCGGAAGATGGTGGGTCGTCCGCGATTCGAACGCGGGACCAACGGATTAAAAGTCCGCTGCTCTACCAGCTGAGCTAACGACCCATCAAGAAATATCAAATAAGTGGTGGGTCGTCCGCGATTCGAACGCGGGACCAACGGATTAAAAGTCCGCTGCTCTACCAGCTGAGCTAACGACCCTGAACCATCATTCAAACCAGGTTTGAATGTGCAGTGCAAGTCAAGCTAAATAGCTTAAAGCACCACTTTGTTTGATGGAGCGTATTGTAGCAAGATCTCATTTCAGCGCAAGCAAAAAATAACAAAGTTGCCCATGTTTGATTATAAATACAACAATTATGCTTTATCTAAACAAAAAATAGGCAACTTCAGTACTTAGAAGCGATATTGATAGGCCTGGATATTGGCAAAAATCTCTGCGGTGAGCTCAGAATACGCCGTTGCACCTGACAATAACACCAGCAGGCGTTCATCGGTTTTACTCGGATCAAATGCTTGCTCTTTCAATTTATTTTTCTGATATTTAAAGGTACCTGTAGTTTCAACCTGCTGTTGTACGCGTAAAAATACCGGTACCGCATAAGCCGGCAAGCATTTTTTAAAGCAAGCGGCCATGGCTGCTAAATCTGCATCATCCAATTTTACATCGGGTTTCAGGGTAATCGCAGCCATACCGGCACGACCATTGGTATTGGGAATTTCCACGCCATATACCACCGCTTCAACGATTTTGTCATACTCGGTCAGCATATTTTCCACTTCAGTCGTTGAAACATTTTCACCTTTCCAGCGGAAAGTATCACCCAGACGATCGACAAACTGGGCATGACGGAAGCCGATATTGCGTACCAGATCTCCGGTATTGAAGTAAGCATCACCTTTGGTAAATACATCCTGCATAATGACTGACTTGTTTTTTTCCGGGTCGGTATAACCATCAAAAGGTGAACGACGGGTAATTTTACCAATCAGTAAACCAGTCTCGCCTTTTTTCACCCGTTTGCAGCGACCTTTAGTATCCCGTACCGGCTCATTTTTATCTTTATCAAAGGCAATAATGGCATAGGGTGTTGGCGAGAAACCAACGGTATTGTCAAAATTAAAAATATTGCTAAAACCGACATTGCCTTCACTAGAGGCATATAGTTCCAGCACTTCCTGAATGCCAAAACGGGATTTAAATTTATCCCAGATATTCGGGCGCATCCCGTTACCAATCATTTTGGTTACGCGATGGCCTTTTTCCAGTTCAGATGGGGGAGCATCCATCAGATAGCGGCACAGCTCACCGACATAACCAATCGCAGAGGCATCAAATTTTTGCACATCCTTCCAGAAAGAGGAGGTCGAAAATTTACGGCGAATGGCCAGGGTACTGCTCCCTGCAATGACACCGCACCAGCACACCACCATGCCTGTGGCGTGATAAAGCGGCAGGGTACAGTACATCACATCATCTTTATTGAGATTCAGCACATGCCCATAGGTGCCATAAGCCAGCGTCCAGCGGCCATTGGTAAAGATCACCGCTTTAGGTAGGCCCGTGGTGCCCGAGGTATAAATATAGAACAGCCCGTCTTTGCCCTGCACCGAATGGGTGGTTGATGGATTGAATTTAGGGGAAAGATCGGTCTTTTCAGCCAGGTTGATAAAGCCTTCAGGCGCCTGACCCGGATCGGCTTGAGTATTCTGATCTGCAAACCAGTGCAAGCGGTCACTGCTAATATTCAGGTCATTACGAATCTCGTTAACTGCATGACGACACTCCTCACCAACAATCAGGGCAATCGGTTTGACCAGATTGATACTATGCGTTAGTACCTTGCCTACTTGAGAGGTATTCACCAAAGCGGTCGTCACACCCAGTTTGGCCAGACCAATCACACTGGCAATCAGTTCAGGACGATTCTCGACCATGACAGCAACAACATCACCTTTCTTGGCGCCCAAGGACAGATAGAAATGGGCAATCTGGTTGGCCCAGGCATTGAGAGCGGCATAGCTATAGCTTTGTTCTTCAAAACGCAAGGCAATACCTTCCGGATTATGCTTGGTCGCTTTTTCAAAAGCCAGACCCAGGCCGGCTGGTGTGTTCGGAGTACGTAAATATGCCTGTCTTAGACCAGTGAGCAAGTTGGGCACTTTGGTCAAGAAAGCCGGGATTTTGGCAGTGACATCTGCAATACCAATAAGATCGTGTGGTTTCATTTGGGTCATGAGAATCCTATTTATTTTTCGTATCCGATACGTTCAATTTATATACAGTAGATGAGCTATCCATCTTTTAGCGTTAAAACACTAGTGCAATCAACCTATTCTGACTAAATCTAGCAAAAAAAACCTAGTCACCGAAATGACTAGGTTTTTTTAGATGACTGCAATTGAGCAAATTATGATTCAGTTGCAGTATTGGCTTTTTTCGGTGGACGACCACGTGGACGACGTGGACGAGCAGCTTGTTTCTCCGCTTTTTCAGCTTCGCTGGCTTCAGTGTCCTCTGTCGTTACTTCGGCCTGATTCTGGGTTTCTGTAACAGGAGCTTCTGATTCAGCATTTGCTTCAACTGGCGCAGCATCTTCAGGTTGAGCTTCAGTGATTGGAGTCTCTTCTGCAGGAGCTGCATTTACTGGCGCCGTAGTTTCAGTCGCTTGTTCAGCTGGTTGAGCATTTACGGTTTCTTCAATAGCTACTGGAGTTTCAGTTGCCGCTGCTTCAGCAGACTCTGCTTGCGCTTCTGCTGCTACAGGTACTTCTGGCGCAGTTTCAACTGCCGGAGCTGTTTCTACTTTAGCCTGTTGCTTGGCTTGTTGTAGGGCCTGTTCTGCAGCCTGTTTAGCCAGACGGCGACGCTCACGTGGATCGTTTGCGACACGTTTGTCCGACACCGGTTTTGGTGGAGTCAGGTCCAGAACTGGAGCAGGCTCTGCTTCAACCTTGGCTACGGTCACTTGAACATCACGGGTGACCGGTTTTTTCTCTGCGGCAGGCGATGCTGCAGCCACGAGACTCGCGTTGTACTCTTTTGTGAACTTATCTAGAGCACGGTTGAAAGTTGGTAATAAACCAAACTGTTCGATCAGCACGGAGCAGTCTTCACCATAAACATGGCGAATCAGGCTACCAATGGTGAACTGACCCAAAGTCGGCACTTGTGACGGAGTCAACTGCTGAACTGTAGCCTGTTGAGGCTGTCCTTCACGCTGCTGACGACGACGCTGACGCGGATCGTTGCTGGCACGTGGTTTTTCAGCACTTGAGTCTTCAGCTGGCACAACTTCTTCAGCAGGTGCTGTTAATGCAGCTTCTACTACATTTTCAGCCGCAGCCTCTTCAACTGGCGCATCTGCCGGTGCAGTAACTTCAACCGCTGGCGTTACAACTGTAGCGTTGTCATTCAAGGCCACGATTTCGCTTTTCGCCTGGTCAATATTCACGACCATAGCTGTTGGCATCAAGTCTTGACGGGGTGCATCAATCAATTCAACACGAAGCTGCTTGTCATTGACTGCTGGAGCTTCAACGACTGCAGGTGCTGCTTGCGGAGCCTGCTCATTCAGCACGCTTGGATCGCGGTGGCGATTTGGACGTTCCTGACGTGGCTGGTTGCGGCGGTCACGACGTGGCATTGCCTGTTGTGGCTGTTGTTCATTGTTTTGAACATCATTTTGCTGAGATGGCTCGTTGTGATGCTGACGGCGAGAATTACGCTTGTTTTCACGTGCTTCATGACGTTGCTCTTGACGAGATACCTGAGCCACTTCTTCATGCACCTGATGTTGCTGAGGAGCGGAAACTTCAGACTGAACCTGCTCACGCGGTTCTTTGTGCTTCGGATTGCGTGGTTTTTTGTTGTTATGACGCGGCGCTCTTTCATCACGCTCTGCCGGTTTTTCAGCATCACGTTCCTGTTTTTGCGCTACAGTCGATGGTGCCAGGTAAGCATTGCTGCTTGCCGGAGCAACCGGTTGAGACACTTGCTGTGGAGCAGGTTGTGCCACCGGTGCAGACAATTGACCGAACTGACCACGGCTCACCGCACCGCCATTGATCATTTGTTCAATCGCTGCAGCTGCATTGTTGGCAGTACGCGATTGATCAACAGTCGCTGCCTGTTTTTGAACAAACAGGTTTTCTAACCATGCGCATGGGCTAGATGCAGGAGCAGCAACTTGTGCTTGGGCAGGGGCTTGTTGCGCAACAGGTGCTTGCTGTGCATTTTGGTTTTGCTGGTTACGGCGTTTATTGTTTCTGCCGTTGTTTTGCTGTTGAGCAGGCGCTGGTGCAGCAGCATGCGTATGTTGTTCTTCTTCTAAATGCCATTCAGATGACTCATAGCCCAACTCTTTTTCACTTGAACGTGTTGCTTCAGTACGTTCATAGCTGGTTGGTGCAAAGCCTTCGGCATTATAAGTAATTTCATAATGCGGTGTTTCTAGATGCGGGTGAGGCAACACAGTCACACGTACATTTGAAGTCTGTTCTAAATACACCAAGGTGTGGCGTTTTTCATTTAATAAGAAGGCAGCAATTTCCACTGGAACTTCGACTTGAACTTCACCATGACGTTCGCGCAGGGCAATCTCTTCCACTTTACGCATAATCGAAAGTGATAAAGAACGAAGATCACGAACCATGCCGGTACCATGACAACGTGGGCAAACATAGCCAGTCGCTTCTTCAAGAGAAGGACGCAGACGTTGACGGCTCATTTCCATCAAACCAAAACGTGACAATTGACCGAACTGAATACGGGCACGGTCACTTTGCGTCGCTTCACGTAGCTTCGCTTCCACCATACGCTGGTTGCGGTCTTTGGTCATGTCAATGAAATCGATCACCACCAGGCCACCGATATCACGTAAACGCAATTGACGCGCGATTTCTTCTGCCGCTTCAATATTGGTGTTTAATGCGGTGTCTTCAACGTCGCTACCGCGAGTTGATTTTGCTGAGTTAATGTCAATTGATACTAAAGCTTCAGTTTGATCGATCACGATCGAACCGCCAGAAGGCAATTTTACTTCACGTTCATAAGCGGTTTGAATTTGACTTTCAATCGCGAAATGCGCGAATAAAGGTTCATTTAAGGTATAGGTTTTCAGTTTTTCTAACTGACGTGGCATTACCGCTTTTACGAAATTATAGGCTTCGTTATAGGCTTGTTCTGAGTCAATCAGGATTTCAGCAACATCATCACGCAGGTAGTCACGAATGGCACGTGTCACCACGCCCGCTTCCTGATGTACCAACATTGGCGATGGACCTGAACTTGCCGTGCTCTGGATTTGTGCCCAAAGGTCGAGCAAGTGTTGTAAGTCGAGTTGCAGTTCTTCTTGTGAACGACCGATACCGGCAGTACGCACAATCACGCTCATACCACGTGGCACGTTCAGTGTTGCCAGCATTTCTTTCAGTTCTTCACGTACTGAACCAGAAATCTGACGGCTGATACCGCCACCTTTCGGGTTATTTGGCATTAGAACCAGGTAACGGCCAGCCAGTGAAATAAAGGTAGAAAGGGCAGCGCCTTTGTTGCCACGTTCTTCTTTTTCCACCTGAACCAGAAGCTCAGTGCCTTCAGTAATCAGTTCACGGATATTTGAAGTCTGGCGCGGATCGGCCTTGTAGTATGAGTTTGCGATTTCACGCATTGACAGGAAGCCTTGACGACCTGCACCGTATTCAACGAACACAGCTTCTAGAGAAGGTTCAACGCGAGTCACGTGACCTTTATAGATATTAGATTTTTTTTGTTCACGGGTACGATTTTCTAAATCAAAATCGTAAAGACGCTGACCAGTGACAAGTGCAACGCGAATCTCTTCGGCATGTGTTGCATTAATCAACATACGTTTCATGGGTGTAACACCTTATAGTGATACACAGCAAAAAATCGCTATACACGTAGCGAACATCACACATCACGGATCAATGGCTCAAATCTGCAATGAATTTCATTGTGGTTTGAGTCTTTTATGACCGAGCTCTATTGAATATAGATGGGCTTCGGTTTTTGATTCACGTATTGATGATGGCAATACGGCTTCAATCTTTAAACGGATTAAAGTCACCTGAACGCTTCACTGGCGGACGAGCGGTGCATTGGATGTGTGTAACTTTCACTGTCACATTGCTCGAAGATCATCCCTTCTTATAGAAAGTGTCTTGATACGGAATTGTCGTCGTATCTTTACAAACTGTGCAGATCCAATGCATCAACGCTGTAGCCTGAAGTCGTCTTCAGGTTGCGACTAATCTGATGTGTATCAGTTTACGTTTAAAAACCAACAAAGTTGGCGACATATTTTTTAAGACAAACTGATTTATGTACCTGAGGTACAATTAAACGCAACAGTTTGCTTTGTTTGCCGATATAATAAGCCTTCGGCGTGGCATAATTCTTTGGGGACCTTCCCGTATCATGTGAGTCTTTAATTGAACAATCAAGTTCAGAAAAATCTGAAATGATTCAACTTTTACTCACAAACGATGGTTTCCATGCGCTGACTATATCAAACCTTGCATCATCTGCCTATGGGCTAAGCTTATGTTTCTTGTGTAAAGCATAACCTAAGTGATCAGTTTTTAATCAATTTTAGTATTTTTTGGGTCATAGTAACTGTATGAATTCTACGCAACAATGGCAAAACGTCACTTGGTTTGAAGTGGATGAACATCAAGATGGACAACGCATCGATAATTTCCTGTTTAGTCGTCTGAAAGGTGTGCCAAAAAGCCGTATCTATCGTCTGATTCGTGAAGGCCAGGTTCGCGTCAATAAAAAACGCATTAAAGCAGAAACCAAACTCGCAATCGGTGACCAGATTCGCGTTGCGCCGATTCGCTATGAACAAAAAGATGAATCTGCTGCACCTGTTTCCGACAAAGTGGCACAAGGCTTATTGGCCCGTGTGATTTATGAAGATGAAGGTCTGATGGTCGTCAACAAACCATCGGGAATTGCCGTACATGGCGGTAGCGGTGTGGCCTATGGCCTGATTGAAGGCTTACGTGCAGCGACCGGTAAAAAGTATCTGGAATTGATTCACCGTATTGACCGTGATACTTCCGGTCTGGTGATGATTTCCAAAAAGCGTAGCGTGCTGAAAACATTACAAGATATGTTGCGTGAACATAAAATCAAAAAAACCTATGCTGCTGTGGTAAAAGGGCAGGTCAGTCTAGATAAACAGCTGATTGATGCGCCTTTACATCGTTATGAGCTGGCCAATGGCGAACGTCGTGTCTGTGTGTCGCCTAAAGAAGGAAAAGAGTCTAAAACCCAGTGGAACGTGCAAGAACGTTTTATGCATGCCACGCTGGTTTATGCATCTCCGCTTTCTGGTCGTACCCATCAGATTCGCGTACATGGTTTGAGTATTGGTCATCCGCTAGTAGGCGATGAAAAGTATGGGCATGAAACGGAATATCGTGGGCCAAAACCACGCCGTTTGTGTCTGCATGCCATGCGTCTGGACATTCCGGGATATCCAGCGATTGAAGCGCCATTGCCGGAAGATATGCAGAGTCTGGTGGCACAGTTAAGAGCGCAGAAGGCGGATAAGCCGGCTGCTCAGTAAGGACTTATTTTTTTCTTTTAATAAATTCAATCCACCCTAACCCTCCTTTGAAAAAGGAGGGAATTCCCCTCTTTCTTAAAGCATAGGTATCTACACAATTTCCGAGCTTTGCGTTAAATTGAAGAGCATGCTCTTCAATTTAACATCTCTGGTCTGGATCAGCGTCTTGTCAAACGCTATAACGGCCTTGTAAAACTCAATATGAAC
>NZ_JBAPXX010000022.1:0-17910 GCF_049284435.1 Acinetobacter sp.
GATGGGTACTGCGAACTGGTCATTCCAAATGTATCCGGGTTTAAGTGTGGGCTGTATCAACACTATTATCCAGTATGGTACCGATGAGCAGAAAAACACGTATCTGCCTCACCTGGTTGCTGGAACTTGGGCAGGTACCATGTGTCTGACTGAGCCACAATGTGGTACGGATCTGGGTCAGGTTAAAACCAAAGCAGAGCCGAAAGAAGATGGCACTTATGCGATTTCAGGGACTAAGATTTTTATTTCCGCAGGTGAGCACGACCTCACTGAAAATATCGTGCATATTGTACTGGCACGCCTT
The DNA here is from genome assembly GCF_049284435.1 of Acinetobacter sp. Classification (GTDB taxonomy): domain Bacteria; phylum Pseudomonadota; class Gammaproteobacteria; order Pseudomonadales; family Moraxellaceae; genus Acinetobacter. Next base: position 305 of record NZ_JBAPXX010000022.1, read on the forward strand.
CCGGATGCACCGCAAGGCACCAAAGGGATTTCCCTGTTTATCGTTCCAAAATTTATTGCTGCGGCAGATGGTGGGATCGGTGAACGCAATCCAGTGAACTGTGGCTCGATTGAACACAAAATGGGGATTCGCGCTTCAGCAACGGCTGTACTGAATTTCGACAATGCGACTGGCTACCTGATTGGTGAACCAAACAAAGGCCTGCATGCCATGTTTACCTTTATGAACACGGCGCGTATTGGTACTGCGATTCAGGGCATCTGCCATGCTGAATTGTCGTTCCAGGGTGCTTTGCCTTATGCAAAAGAGCGTATGTCAATGCGTGCCCTGTCTGGCAAAAAAGATCCAGAAAAAGTAGCGGATGCGATCATTCATCATGCCGATGTACGCCGTATGCTGTTGACGCAAAAAGCCATTGCTGAAGGTGGCCGTGCCATGATTTATCATGCAGCACAAATTGCCGACAATATGAATGATGCTTTGCTGCGTGGTGATACTGCAGCATTTGAACAGCATGATGATCATCTTGGTTTCTATACTCCAATCCTGAAAGGCTTCCTGACCGAAATGGGCTATGAGGCATCAAATCACGGTATGCAAGTCTTTGGTGGACATGGCTATATCAAAGAATGGGGCATGGAACAGATCGTACGTGACTCACGTATCTCTACCTTGTATGAAGGTACTACAGGCGTTCAGGCACTCGATCTGATCGGCCGTAAAGTGCTGTTGACCTCGAAAGGTAAAGTGATTCGTGATTACACTGCTGAAATCCTGAAATTCTGTGGTCAGCATGCACGTAATAAATACATGCGTCGCTTTGCTTGGGATTTGACCAAGCTATGTGCACAGTGGAATGCTTTAACCGTACGTATCATGCTGGCAGCACGTAAGGACCGTGACATCGTGTCTTCTGCGTCAGTAGATTTCCTGATGTTCTCCGGTTATGTAATGATGGCATATTTCTGGGCACAGCAAGCTGCAGTCGCTTCAGCCAAACTGGGATCTGGCGAAGGTGCTGAAGTACCAGAGTTCTATAAAGCGAAAATCAAAACTGCTGATTTCTATTTTGAACGTATTCTGCCACGTACCCAAGGTCATGCAGAAGCGATGGTGAATCCGTCTAAGACCATGACGGCACTCGCGCCAGAATACTTTAGCTTCGATTACTAAGCTGTAAATTGAGTTTAAAAGAGCGCTTCGGCGCTCTTTTTATTGACTCAAATACCTTTCTTTCAACTTAAAAAACCTTTCTGGATATAAAATATACAATTTTAATTTTATATTTTTCAACATCCTAATAAATTAGCCAAATAAAACGCTTGTATATCTGAAAATAAGCGGTATGATAACCCCAACTAGAAAAATTCTTGTTTTGGTTAGTCTTCTTTTAAGTATCGCAGTTTTAGTCATAAACCTTCGTATTACAGATCAAAAAGCTCCATCCTTTTTATTTTTCAAAGTTACAGTTAGTCATCTGAAATTTTGGCTATAAATTCATACGATTCAATAGGTTATATTATGTCTAATACAGTTAACGGTACAGTAAAATGGTTCAACGAAACTAAAGGTTTTGGTTTCATTCAACAAGAATCAGGTCCAGACGTTTTTGCTCACTTCAGCGAAATCACTGGTTCAGGTTTCAAAACTTTAGTTGAAGGCCAAAAGGTTTCTTTCAGCGTAGCTCAAGGTCAAAAAGGCCCTACAGCTGTAAATATCGTTGCTCTATAATTTAGAAGCAAGATATTGAAAAAAAGCACTCCTAGAGTGCTTTTTTTGTGCCTATCATTTCTCTCATTCAACTCTAGTTTTTAGAGATCATTGGGTTGGTCTAAAAACCGGTGTGCTCTATGCCAAGCTAAAAATTCTTGATCCGGCGCAAAACGTTTTGGTACATCTATGCGTTTACCGCTATAAAGCTTAAGATAAGCATACAGACTCGTATCTTGTTTTGCTTGTTCAGCAACACACACTTTGAAATATTCATCAATACTTATAAATCCCTGATCAAAAGCTTGATCCAATAAAGAAGATAAACAAATCCCATTTTGTGGGTTTTTGCGTTGTGCCTGATTTTCAGACCAGGGTACGATATGAGAAGCCACTAAAAAGGCTTTGGTCTTAATGCCGGAGATTGCACATTGATATTGATAATTGAGTTTAACTTGTAAGGCAAATTCTTGATGTGCCGAACCACGAACCTTTACTTTGGCATATTGATCTTCAACAGTATAATCGAGGATTTCTTGACGCAAATGCTTATCCCGCAAAGTGTCCTGTTTTTCTCCTTTTCCAGCTAATTTAAGTAATTGCCAGAAATCATCTGCCGTAATCTCATTCATGCCATATTGTTGAAAAAAATGTTCCCAAGTATTTCCGCGTGGTTTAAAAGTCCATTGAAAATCTTCCAAATCGGACTGCAGAATGGGATCTATAAAACGTATACCATCGATCACTTCCGCAAAGACCGGTTTGGTTCGACATTTTTGATGATTTTGAGGAATAGCAGTAGGTGCAATAATCTTGGCTATACGGCCTGCACCATAAAGATAGAATTGATTTTTAATTTCAGAGGCTTTTTGCGGTCGTCGATATAAAAAGAAATCCCTTTCTCTGACCCGATTATATTTGCTTTGATCTCAATGATATTCTTTAAAGTCCCGATCTTCATAAACCAGATGATCACTTTTACTATCAAAAATAAAGAATCGGGTATCAGCTAAATCCAGCTGTTGAAAAGCCCATAATGTATCCACCTACCCACCCTCTAGAAATTATAATATTCATTTAATTTAATCTTTGAATATTCTCAGAAAACTTCTCTCTAAGAAAACTTCAATCAGACTTTAGGCATTTTATTTAAGGCAATAAAAAAACCCAATAAAATCCTATGAGGGTTTCTTTTAGAACAATGGGGAAATTAAATAATTAAAGAAATTCTTCTAATACCGAATTTAAAAAGATATGCCCCTGCTCGGTGCAAGAAAGTCGGTCTTGATCATCGACCATTAATTTTCTGTCACGCAAAGAACTCAGCAATTCATTCAAGCGATCCAGACCCAAACCGGTACGTTCTGCATACAGCTTGGCTTCCACACCCTGATTTAAACGCAGTGCATTCATCATAAATTCAAATGGCATGTCAGTATCTTCAATGCGCTTAAACTGCAGATGTTCGGCAGGTACTTTGGCTAAGTAGTCCTTAGGTAAACGGGTTTTCTGGAACCGATACACACCATCTGGCTGAGTGACTTTGCCATGTGCTCCCGCACCAATTGCCAGATAATCACCAAACTGCCAGTAATTCAGATTATGTGCTGAAGGCAATTCTTTACGCCAAGCTGAAACTTCGTAATTGATAAAACCCTGAGATTTTAAGTAGAGCTCGCCCTGCTCCTGAATATCTTCCAATACTTCATCAACAGGCAAAATCGGTTGAGTCCGGAAAAATACCGTATTTGGCTCAATCGTCAACTGATACCAGGAAATATGCGTAGCGCCCTGCTCCACTGCCAATTTTAAATCATGCAAAGCCTGATCCAAGGTCTGTTCAGGCAAACCATGCATCAAGTCGACATTAATCCGCTGAAAGCCAGCTTCACGCGCCAACCCAATGGCAGAGATCGCATCTTCATTGCTGTGAATCCGTCCCAAACGTTTAAGATGATCGGTATTAAAACTTTGTACTCCAATCGACAGACGGTTAATGCCAGCCTGCAAATAACCGGCAAATGGATCATGTTCGACCGTGCCGGGATTGGCTTCCAGAGTAATTTCACAGCCTTCAGCAAAGGGAATAATGGCTTTGAGCTGATCAAATAACCATTGATAACCTGGGGCAGAAATCAGTGACGGCGTCCCCCCACCAATAAAAACACTGTGAATCTGCCGACCTTGGCCAAAATCGACCTGAGTTTTAAAGTCTTCCACCAGTGCTCGTAAATATTCCTGTTCCAACTCCAGTGATAGCTGACCATCTGGAACCGCATGCGAATTGAAGTCACAATAAGGACATTTGCGCACACACCAAGGCATATGAATATATAAGGACAAAGGGACAGCAGCAGGATTCAATTCAGCCAAAGAACTACTCAAAAACGATTACAAGATATAGCGGAATTTTAACATGACTCGGCGGCAACACTGCTAAAATTAAATTTACCCATGCGCTATATCTAAAAACTCAAATAGAATTAGACAGTTAAAATTATGAAAATATCCTTACAGTTGATTATTTTACTCCCCTTGGTCTTTGCAGTGGGTGTTTTACTGACACTACAGACGGCAATTAATGCCCAACTGAAAGAATATTTATATTCCCCAATTCAAGCTGCATTTTTTTCCTTTTTGATTGGTACAATAGTGCTGGCCTTAATCGTACTTTTTCAGTCTAATCCCAAACCAAGTTTACAGGAATTGATGAGTGTTCCTTGGTATTTATGGCTAGGGGGAATCGTGGGTGTATACGCGATTAGTATGAGCATTTATGCAGCACCCAAACTTGGCTTTCTGGTCCTTAGTGGTCTCATTATTTTTGGTCAGATGGTCACGTCCATGCTGGTCGATCAATTTGGTCTGTTGGGCAATGAAAAAATGCCGGTTAACTGGCAACGTCTTTTAGGTGGCGGGGTGATTTTTATTGGTGTGCTTCTCACTTTACAACGCTAAACCTTATCTTTAAGCACATGATCACGATGAGTAATTTTTGTGTCGAATGTTTCACCAGTCACGACCTTTGGTTTTGAATTAAAAAAACTGTTTCATCTCATGCTGCCTATTCTGGTGACCCAATTTGCTCAGGCAGGTCTGGGCCTGATTGATACCATTATGGCCGGTCATCTGTCTGCTACCGATCTTGCCGCGATTGCCGTCGGAGTAGGACTCTGGATTCCGGTGATGCTGCTGTTTAGTGGCATTATGATTGCCACGACACCTTTGGTTGCTGAGGCCAATGGTGCACGTACACCTGAAAAAATTGCCACCATTGCACGTCAATCGCTTTGGGTTGCCCTGATTCTTGGGGTGATTGCCGGCCTGATTCTGCAACTCCTGCCCGCCACTTTGCCACTCTTAGGTGTACCGGAAAGCTTGCAACCAAAAGCTGGTTTATTCCTGCATGCGATTGGTTTTGGTATGCCTGCGGTAACCATTTATGCAGCCTTACGCGGCTACTCAGAAGCGATTGGAAATCCTCGTCCGGTCACCGTGATTAGTTTATTGGCGCTGGTTTTGCTGGTTCCGCTGAACTATATCTTTATGTATGGTATTGGCCCTGTTCCGGCCCTAGGCAGTGCAGGCTGTGGGTTTGCCACAGCGATTTTGCAGTGGTTAATGCTCATGACTCTGGCATTATATATCTTTAAAAACAGAGCCTATCAGCGTACCCAGCCTTTTACTCACTGGGAAAAAATCAACCCGGAATGGGTGAAGCGTATTCTGCAACTGGGTTTTCCGATTGGATTGGCGATCTTCTTTGAGGTCAGTATTTTCAGTACAGCAGCAATTGTGCTGAGTCCTTTAGGAGAGACCATTGTCGCTGCCCATCAGATTGCTATTTCTGTCACTTCACAACTGTTCATGATTCCCATGTCACTGGCGATTGCCCTGACCATTCGGGTCGGCACCTACTATGGTGAACAGAACTGGCAAGCCATGCGTAAAGTACAATATCTCGGCCTGATCACTGCCACTATTCTGGCGATCCTGACGATGATTCTGCTTTGGGTTTTCCGCAATGAAATCGTGGCACTCTACACCTCAGATATGATCGTGACCCAAATTGCGGTCTATCTGATTCTGTTTGCGATTGCCTATCAGCTGATGGATGCCTGGCAGATCAGTGCGGCAGGTTGTCTGCGCGGCATGCAGGATACCAAGGGGCCGATGTGGATTACCATGCTGGCTTACTGGGTCATCGCCTTCCCGGTTGGGGTATATTTATCACGCTTTACCGAGATGGGGGCAGCCGGTGTTTGGGTCGGTCTAATTGTAGGTCTAAGTGTTGCCTGTGTTTTATTGCTGGCACGACTCTATAGCAATAACAGACGTTTAAGCTTAAAAATGTAAAAACTTAGTGACTTTCAAACAATCTTAAATAATGGGTAGGTGACATGGATGTCACCGTTGAGCTGTGATACAGGGAAGTATCATCAGATCAACGAAACGGTTTTGTTACTTTTGCCATGACAAAAGCAAGAGTTGTCTACGCGACAGCATAAAAATAAAAAGACGATGCTTTGACACTTATAATTCTTATTTTAATGTAGAAATTAAGAATTAGCTCCTAAAGCATCTTTCAATCCTTCTGGAATCTCCGATTCATCCGCTACATCTTTAATCACCACCTGCCCCACAATCACGTCCGTACCATTAAAAGTCATGGTGGGTGAACCATATAACTCATAACCTTCATTTAAGGCACGGGTCACCCGCGCACAAAAATGCACATCATCCTTCCCAGTAAAATATCGATAGACTTTCATTGAATTTTCTTCATTACTACACTCTGTTTATTCTAAGCTTTTAGCCATAAAACAACATTCAGAATTAGTACTCGGTCTTATCTAAAACAATGATGGATTCCGGTGTACTGTTGTCATTCAAGTCAATGCAGTGAAGATAAATCTTTTAACAAATCAAAGATGATGCATTAAACATGGAGAAGCTGAAGGAAATCACAACACAACCTCTACAATTAAATCTAGGCAATTGAACCTTTGTCACCTATGATCAAATACATCCATTCATAGTTGGTTTCAAGGAATCTCGCATGGCAAAAACGGCTAGCACACCCGGTCGTCGCTTTATGAAACTTGCCGGAATGACCGCAAGTATTGCAGGTAAAACTCTCTCCAATTCCATTAAAAATTTAACTGCCGATGACGAGCAAAAAAATACTGCACGCAGTAAATTATTTCAGGATATTGGTGTGCAGATTGCGGATACCTTGGGGGAAATGAAAGGCGCAGTCATGAAAGTTGGCCAGATTGCCTCGCAATATAAAGACGTTTTCCCGCCCGAAGTCGCTAAAGCCATTGCTAAATTGCAACGTCAGGCACCACCCATGCCGTTTAAAGAAATTCAGGCACAAGTGGAAAAAGAATTGGGTAAACCTTTAGAGCAGCTTTTCCAGCAGTTTGATGAGCAGCCATTTGCCGCGGCCTCGATTGGTCAGGTGCATAAAGCCACCCTGCCGAATGGCCAACAAGTTGTGGTAAAAGTGCAATATCCTGGTGTGGATGAAGCCTGCGAAAGCGACCTGAAACAGGTTCGTCTGGCACTGCGCATGATGGGCGTATTAAAGATTGATCGTAAACTTCAAGATCAATTATTTAAAGAAATTCAGCACAGTCTGGATAATGAACTGAACTATGAAATCGAAGCGCAGAATCTGGAAATCGCCCGTACTTTCCATGAATCTCTGGACAGTAAAATTATAATTCCGAAAGTGTATCACGAGTACTCTTCACGGCATATTCTGACTTTGAGCCAGGAGCTTGGTGAAAGTATTGAAACCGCTAGTACTTGGCCACTCGAGACGCGAAATGCTTTGGGACGCCGTTTATTCCGTGCCATTGGTCAGGAAATTTTCTATCTGAAACGCTTTCATTGTGACCCACATCCTGGCAACTTCGCCTTCCGTGAGGATGGTTCTGTGATTGTTTATGATTACGGCGGCGTCAAGACCTTGTCGACTGAAGTGATTGGACATTTCAGAGAACTGATCCATGCCGCACGCGAGAAGAATATTCCTGTGATCGAGCAACAGTTAGATGCGCTACATTCCTTGACTGAAACTGGAAAATTCCCGAAAGAATTGTATGAACAATGGCTGGAAGTGCTCATGCGTCCGCTGGTCACTCACTATGATTTTGCCGAAAACTCAGCTCATCATGATGGGATGGAGCTACTGAAACCTTCTTTGAAATATTGGGATGTATTTAAGCCCTCTCCTGATACCTTGATGGTGAACCGGACAATTTCAGGACAATACTGGAACCTGATTCATCTCAAAGTACATGATGATTTAAGTGATGTATTTGAAGAACTCGTGCCGAGCCGAAGTTAAGTTGAGACGATAGGCTTACACGCTGTAACCCTAGATTACTTGAAATATCAAATGTTACATTATAACATTTAATCAAGAATCATGAGGAAGTTAGATATGCGTTCAGATATCCATCCTGAGTATCGTGAAGTGTTATTCCATGATACCAATGCCGATGCCTATTTCGTTATTGGCAGCACGATAAACTCGAGTCAAACTAAAGAATATCAAGGTAAAACATATCCTTATGTAACACTAGATATTTCAAGTGCATCACATCCTTTCTATACGGGTGAGCAACGTCAGACCAGCAATGAAGGACGTGTGGCAAGCTTTAACAAACGTTTTGGCCGCTTTAAACGTGGCTAAAACCGAAAACCCTCGGTTATCTTAAGATTTAAATCGTGGTTTATGTCAGGAAATGACCTCCAATTTCCTGACTTTTTTATGCGCTTATTTTAACTCTGTGCTAACACGAGTGAAGTGAAATAAAAGCCCAGCGCCAGAACAATAATGCCTACAATTAAGCTGGATAATGCATATAATAGCGCTAGGCCCATAGCGCCTTGTTTCAATAACACAAAGCTTTCCAGACCAAAACTGGAAAATGTGGTAAAACCACCAAGAATCCCCACCATTAAAAACAGACGAGCTTCTTGTTGGAGTGCTGGATATTTTTGGCTACAGGCAAAAAAAATCCCGGCACATAAACAGCCCAGAATATTGATCCACCAGGTGGGCCAGGGAAATTGCATTTGTGGTTTAAACAGCCAAAGTCCTGCGGCATAACGCAAACTGGCACCGATTGCCCCACCCATTGCTACCCAAAGCCAGCCCATATTTTTTCCTGTTCTATTTATTGATCAAGTTTATTTTATCCAAAGTTTCGTATTTAGCATGGATAAATTTCACTGTTATCTTGAACCGAAAATCAATTAAATACCATGGAACTTAGCAAGAAAATTGCTATATTTATCGATCGAATTTTCATGAATGGCACAGGAAAAACAGCATGGCACAGGATTTATTGGCCCAGTTGGCAGCAGGGCAAGCAAAATTTGCAGATGTAATTGCGTATATCGAATCGCGTTATACGCATAAACCAACTGCATTTAAAAATGGCCAGCAGAATAATTCGGCCACAGAAAACCAAGGCAGCGCCAAAGTATTTTCTTTTGCACAATTGAATGATCTGGATCAGGCACAGACGTTAAGCCTGTTTGCCGAACATTATGCTTCTGTACTGGCGACGCCAAAGGCGACTGATCATCAGAATATCCGCCAGTTTATGCTCAATGGCTGGGATGGAATTGCCTTTGAAGGTCAGGCTTTAACTGCGAAGTAAGTCCTAAGCAGATAAAAAACCGCTCAAAGGAGCGGTTTTTTATGCAACTCAGAAGCGTGCATGAAGTCTGTTTTAGCTCTTACCTACTTTTTCAATCCATTTAATGGAACTGACACGGAAAACTTCACAGGCACCATCACCCGTATCGGTCGGAGTTAAAGACGATGTCCAGACCAGATCTTTATCACGAACTTCAACCAGCTCCCCTTGCATACGCACCAGATCGCCACGCTTTACCTTTTTAATTGCCTTGGCAATTTCAGGATTGGCAGGAATGATATGCATATTGGACACCATCTGCTTGGCTTGTTCTACCGGCACTGGCACCCGATCCATTTTCCAGTTCAGATAACGGTCATATTGATTTACGGTGATATGTCGGGCAATTTCAGGTTCAGCAAACAGCCCCCAGCTGACTGCATAATCAATCGGAGAGAATTTGGCTTGCTGGTCAGAACTATAAACCTTGGAACCCAGAATACGAAAATCACCTTTAAAAGGCTGCAAGACTGAAATTGACTGGCCTTTAACGACGGGAGGCAAACCTTTGGCAATATTGTGGTCGACCGAGCTATAGCCCGAAATAGGCAGCAACAGGCTGGCCAGCAAAGCATAATGTTTAAAGTGTTTGAGCATAATTTTTAATCTAATCCTAATCAAGTTGATTAAACGTTTTAAGGATATCTTCCTTGATCTTACGGATTTTTTAATGAATAAACAGTTGAACTTGGTAACAAACTGCACGTATTTAGTCAGCTCGAGATATGCCCGTCATTTTATTTTTCAGTTAAGCTAGAACGTATTTCCATCATATTAAAATAACTCAAATGCTGTATAAACTTTATCAACAACATATCTTTCCGCATCTGCTGAATCAGGTGATGCAGACACCATCCCTGATGGACTTGCGTCGTGAACTGCTTTTGGATATTTCAGGTGAAGTGCTGGAAATTGGTTTCGGTACCGGCCTGAATCTGCCTTTCTATCAGTCAGTTGACAAGATTTATGCGCTGGAACCAAATCCGGCTATTTTCAGACTGGCAGAAGCGCGAATTCAACAGGCCGCTTTTCAGGTCGAGCATATTCATGCCAGCGCAGAAGCTTTGCCTTTTGCCGAAAATAGTGTGGAAAATATTGTGTCTACCTGGACGCTTTGTAGTATTCCTAACCTAGAACAGAGCCTGCAGGAAATTTACCGTGTGCTACAACCGGGTGGGACTTTACATGTGGTCGAACATGTCCTGAATCGGCAAAGTTTAAATATTCAGCGTCTGCAACATTTGTTCAACCCCATTCAAAAGAAAGTCGCTGATGGCTGTCATCTGAATCGTGATATTGAAACCACCTTGCTGGAAACCGGTTTTGAAATAGAAACCTTAAGTTATGTAGATGCCGAAGGTATTCCGAAGATTGGCCAACGCATGTTGTTAGCACGGTTTCGTAAACCACGAAGCTAATTTACGACCATCTTATATTTAGTGCTGCTGAACATGATTCACTTGCAGCAACTGACAATGGGCACGATATTCAGAGCCTGTCCCAACCTGGAATTCTTGTCCAGTCGTGCCCGAATGAACTGTCACCAGATCACCGCTGAGTGTGATTTTCTGCCCCGATTTTAGCCGGTGAATCTGATCGGCAATTTTTTCAGTGGCAGCAATCAGACTGAAATGCTGCACATGCGTATTGACGAAGTCACGATCCACTTTACTGGTTTGTCCTTCAACCTGATAGCAGCGTTTTGCCTCATCAAACCCTAATTTTGCCTGCATGGCCGGCAGCGGTTGAGTCAGCAACAGCACATCAATATTACTCAGATAGGCTAGATCATTAAAATGCCCCACCACAGGGCTGGCCTGATGCAGCACCCGACGATCAGGTTTCACAAAGCGGTGATCATGCACAATATAAGTCGCTGATATACGCTTGATCGATTCTACTTTAAAGTTTTTGAGTACGCCTTTTTCTTGCAGATGCGGAATGGCACGAAAAAACTCATTCCAGACCCAGAGTCCAAGCATAAACAGCAGTGCAGTGATCAGTAATTTTTGCATAATTTTTATTCTTCACTGGATTTTGGTCAATCCTGAAAATCAATCCGAATGGTTTCAAAACGTACCCGCCCTTCCTGAACCGCTCGGGCAATGGCTTGCTGGCCTTTGGTCAGACGTGCTCCGCCACTTTTAATGTCAATCAAAACCACTTCAATATCTTCAGCTTCGCCTTCGCCATCACGAAAATCGGTATAACCATCAAAGACTACATAATCCACCGGATCGCCCAGAAACTTGGCATCACTCGGCAAATATTGAAATTCCGGCATGATCGGCGCGAGCTGTTCCGCCATTTTGCCTTTGAGAACTGCACGGCTGGTGTTCACGCTGCGTTTTTGCGCGGCAATGAGAGACTGCTGATGCTCCAGTTCCAGTTCGGCAATATACTGCTCATATTCGGCCTTGATCCGTCCATTACGCGTCTGACTTAAAATAATAGTGGTCAATACCACCCCGATACATGTGCCAATCAGCATGGCCATCCATATGGACATTCAATCTTCCTAATTTGCCTGATTTTTATAGCATCGCATTCGACTGAAGTTGAGGACTTCGGCCATTTGCATACTTGAAAAGAATGATATGCTAGGCCGGAACAGAATAAAATCACCTTGAGTCATGAAAACAATTTTAGTTGCGAATCAGAAAGGCGGTTGTGGTAAAACCATGACAGCCATTAGTTTGGCGTCAGCACTCGCACAAAAGGGTTATAAGGTGGCATTGGCCGATGCCGACAACCAGAAATCAACATTGCAATGGCTCAAGCATCGTCCGGCACAGGCAGCACAGATCCAAAGTCTGGACTGGCGCAATAGCAAGTCCATTGGTGATGCGCCCAAACAAATTGAATACCTGATTATTGATGCACCGGGTGCTTTGACCGATGATCATGCCGAACAGCTTATCAGTGAAGCACATGCGATTATTATCCCGATCCAGCCTTCTTTTTTTGATATCGATTCGACCCGCCGTTTTCTCAAACATTTGCAGGACATTAAACGCATCCGTAAGGGCAAGGTTGAAATTTTACTTTTGGCCAACCGTACCAAACCGAATGCCGCCAGCAATCAAGACATACAGCAGTTTTTTGACAAGATCGACCAGCAGCCAGTGGCCTGGATTTCGGAACGTGCCCCTTATAGCCGACTGGCTATGGAAGGTTTGTCAGTCTTTGATAAACCTCAGAAAATCTACCGGGAGCTGCAGACTCAATGGCAACCGGTACTGAATACCATTATTGATGATCCGAGTCAGTGGTTTTGAGCCAATCGCCTGAATCGTGGTGTAGCTTTGGGAAAATAATCTCGCTACTTGGCTAGCTATCATTTTCGATCGCTTTTTTTTCAGTTAATATGCCTGAACACGACCTAAAAAATGAGTCATTAAATTCAGTGCAACAGTACGCGCCTACATTACAAAAAGTCTTATTATTTGGATTGTTCTTTATCCTGATTTTTTTGAGTTTTCATATACTCAAGTATTTCATCATTCCTGTAGTTTGGGCTGCCATTATTGCCTATATGACTTGGCCCTTGTATCAGTCGGTGTTACGCCTATGCGGCAATCGACCGACACTAAGCGCAACCGTAATGATCTTGGCCGTGATTCTGGTCTTTGGTCTGCCGTTTATTTTCGCCATTTTCATGCTGCAGCATGAAGGTCGTAACCTGTATTTTGAATTGCAGCGACAAGTGTTTTCCGGTCACCTGAATGTCCCTGATTTTATTCGCGGGCTTCCGATTGTCGGCAAGGAAATTACCCGAACCTTAAATGAAATCAATACAGATCCACAGAGTATTGCACTGTCGGTATCGACCTGGATTCAAGGTCATCTGAATTACGGCAAAGTGGTGTTGAATGAAGTCAGCAAAAACATCTTTAAATTATGTTTTGCAATACTTTCACTATTTTTCTTCTACCGTGATGGTCAGACCATTTTAAATCAGGTGCGTAAAGCCTTTGAAATGGTGGTCGGTCCACGTGTGCATCATTATTTTTCCACCATCTCTGCAACCACACGTGCCGTGGTCTATGGGGTTGGTTTGACCGCAATTGCACAATCCTTGTTGGCAGGCCTGAGCTATTTTGTTGCAGGTGTTCCGAATCCGATGGTTTTAACCATTGTGACCTTTATTTTTGCCCTGATTCCCTTTGGCCCACCCCTCGCCTATAGTGCGGTGGCGCTGTGGCTGTTTTCACAAGGACAAACTATTGAGGCTATCGGGGTCATGGTATGGGGTGTCTGTATTGTCAGTACTGCCGATAACGTGATTCGTCCACTGGTAATTTCTGGTGCAACCCAGATTCCTTTCCTGCTGATCATGTTTGGAGTCTTGGGTGGTATTGCCAGCTTTGGTCTGGTCGGGGTGTTTATTGGTCCGGTGATTCTGGCTGTGCTACTTGCAATCTGGCGTGAATGGTTACATGAAAGTAATCTGAATGAACCTTTAATGATGCCTAAAGCCACCATGGCACATGAGATTGATCCAGAAACCAAGGACACACCGCCCAAAGTACCTTAAAGCATAGATAGAATCGACTTAAACAAAACAAAACAAAACATTTAAGTACTGATTCTATATAGAGCTTCTGATCTTGCTCTGTTTAAATGAACTCACAAAACAGAATAAAGATCAGGATGCCAAAATCATGTCTTCATTGTTTAAAATTACGACACTTTGCGCGTTAAGCGCCGCACTTTTTACCGGTTGTGCCTCAACCTCTCCATCAAATGAAGTGGTCAGAGCAGTGACTGTGAATGCAGTAACTGCTCAAGGTGTGGGTCAAGAGATTGGGACCGTCTTACTCAGTGACAGCCCGGCCGGTCTGGTTATTCGTACCAACCTGAAACAACTTCCTGCGGGTGAGCGCGGTTTCCATATTCATGAAAATGGTTCATGCGCGCCTGCCATGAAAGACGGCAAGATGGGCGCAGCACTGGCTGCAGGTAGCCATTACAATCCAAATCAGGCACCGCATCACGGTACACCAGCGACCGGTCACCTTGGTGATTTACCAGCATTGAAAGTCACTACTGACGGAACTGCACATGTTACCCTGCTTGCACCACGTCTGAAACTGGCTGATGTTCAGGGTCGTGCGATTATGGTTCATGCCGGTGGCGACAATTATTCCGATACCCCATTACCCTTGGGCGGCGGCGGTGAACGTATTGCCTGTGGCGTGATCTAAACACCTTCATGCCAAGACTAAACAGAAAAAACGGGCATCATGCTCGTTTTTTTCATGGTTTTTTATTTTATTTTGGCGTCTAAATTGCATTCAGAACTTTGCGTTTTTACTTTCCGGATCCTGTCCTTGTGAATGCTGCCCAAGCTGTGACTGTTACTCTTGTTAAAATTATAAAACCGGTCCTGCTGCCCTTTCAGTCCAGCGCGCTGATGACCTATTGCCTGCAAATCCTGCTAGTGTTTTTAGGTACCACTTTCGGTCTGAAATTTCTGGGTTATGAGTTCTTGATCGTTCCAGTAACTTTAGGGGCAATTGCCACGGCACTGACTGATTTTGATGACCGGTTAAGCCTGCGTTTGCGCAACCTGTTACTGGTCATCATTCTGTTTTTTAGTGTCAGCAGCATTCTGGAATTTCTTGCTCCGCATAAATTCTGGTTTGCATTGTGGCTATCGCTATCGAGTGCGCTCTTTATTCTAATGGGTGCTTTAGGCCAACGTTATGCCTCGATTTCATTTGGCACCATTTTACTGTCAATCTATACCATGTTTGGCTTGGGCGAATATCAGCACTGGTATGAACAGCCGCTTTATTTTGTCATTGGGGCGCTATGGTATGGCCTGACGTCTATTCTATTTTTTCTGCTGCGTCCTACTTTGCAGGTTCAGGAAAATCTCGCACAAAGCTTGCAGCACATGTCGGATTTACTGCTGAGTAAAGCCAAACTGTTTGATCCGGACCAGCACCCGAATGTTGAAAACCTGCTCTATGAGTTGTCACTTAAAAATACTTTAGTCATTCAGAGTTTTAACCGTAGCAAAGATTCACTATTGACCCGACTCAAAGCTTCCCGTGCCAATCGTAATACTATTTACTGGCTGAATCTGTATTTTCTGATGCAGGATATTCATGAACAGGCCACGGCCAATTATCTGCATTATGAACAGATCGAACAGCATTTTAGCCGCACTGACCTGATTTTCCGGATTCAGAAAAATATCCGTCTGCAAGCCCTTGCCTGTCAGCATTTGGCAGAATGTGTACTGCGCAATGAAAAATTTTATCTGTCTACAGATGATGAACTGGCACTGCAGCATTTACAGGAATCGATGCAGGACTGGATTGCCCAGCATCCACAGAATATTGAAGTTAAAAATTTACAGCTTATTCTGGCCAATCTGCTGAGTGTACATGAACAGTTACAACACCTGCATGATCAACAGGCACTGTATAAGCCACGCTATCAGCAGCATTTTGATGACCTGAGTCTGTTTGATGATGATATTCGCGATAGCACAGATCTCTGGCTGAAACTCAAACCGCACTTAAGTCCGCAATCGGCACTCTTTCGGCATGCGGTGCGGATTGCCATTGTATTTCTAGTCGGCTATGCCATTTCATTATTACCCTTTGCAAAAAATGGCTACTGGATTTTACTGACCAGCCTGTTTGTCTGTCAGATCAGTTATTTTGCCACCAAAAGCCGCCTCATATTGCGGACTCTGGGAACATTATTAGGGGTCATGCTGGGTGTTCCCATCCTGTATTTTGTACCAAGTGTCGAAGGTCAATTACTCCTGACAGTAATTTTTGGTGTCGGTTTTTTCTATCTACGTTCCAAAAAATATGCCATGGCAACCCTCATGGCGACATTGATGGTACTCCTGATTTTTAATCTGAAAGGTGCCGGTTATGCCATTATTTTACCGCGTATTGTCGATACTCTCATAGGCTGTCTGATTGCCTGGATGGCAGTAAGCTGGATCTGGCCTGACTGGAATTTTCGTAATATTTCCAGCAATATCAAAAAGTCATCACATGCAACACTGAACTATTTTGCTGCAGTGGTCGAGCAATATCAAAACGGTAAAGATAACAGTATTACTTACCGGACTGCACGGCGTCTGGCCCACAATGCACAGATTGATTTATCCAGCATGATTTCAAGCCTGAGCACCGAACCGAATCCAGATCCTCAACTGGTTAAAAGTGCCTTTCGCTATCTGGTCTATAGCCATAGCCAGCTCAGTTATATTGCAGCATTGGGGAGTCACCGTGAGCAGGTTACTGATACACAAATTCTGGATTTAATGCGCTGGTGCCAGCAAACCTTAACTGGGGTATTGCTGCAACAACAACCTTTAGATACCTACGACATTGATCATAAACTGGCAGAAATTCAACGCTTAAGTACACAGGAAAACCAGTCAGCACATCTGCTTTTGGTGTTGAAACAGATCAGTTTATTGCTGGAAATCTTGCCGGAATTACTAAAATTACGTCATGAATTATTAGGTGCCGAGATTAAATAACCGACTGCTTTACTTGGTTATAACTTATTAAAAATGTTGAATATATCTTTATTATTAAGATTCAATATTCAGGTGATATTCGGTACACTCAAAACTAATTCGGTTAAATCAATATGTATTATGAACATCAAAACTTTGCGTCTGGTCGGTTTGATTGAAGGGATTTCATTCCTGCTGCTGTTATTTATCGCGATGCCAGTGAAATATATGATGGATAATCCGATTCTGGTGAAATATGTCGGTATGGGTCATGGCGTACTGTTTGTGCTGTTTCTGGTGGTGTTATTCGCGGTATGTGAAAAACAGAAATGGTCTCTCAGCATGTTTGTGATGGGTTTGATCGCTTCGATCCTGCCTTTTGGGCCATTTCTCTTTGATCTGAAGCTGAAGAAGCTGGAACAGCCGGCTGAAGCTTAACTGTGGAATCCTAATATAATTAGATCAGTAAAGGAAACCCTCTCTCCCCCTGAGAGAGAGTTAGAGAGAGGGTACTTATTAAATACTTAACCTCACCCTAGCCCTCTCCTAGAAAGCATAGGTATCTACACATCTTTAGGTACTTAATGCAATTGTTGCGATTTCATTCAGTTCATCTATTGAATATTCCGAGAGCAGTTGAAGAGTGTTCAGTAAAATCGAAAGTCCTGCCAATATTG
>NZ_JBAPXX010000023.1:0-11370 GCF_049284435.1 Acinetobacter sp.
TTAAAAGTTATTTATATCGTTATGCAAAAGTGACCTCCACTCCTTCCGAGAACATCAAAATGCCGAACACTTTCCAATCCCCACGCGAAATCAAGAAATCGTCCAAGCTCGAGCATGTATGCTACGACATTCGCGGGCCTGTGTTACGAGCGGCCATCGAGATGGAAGAAGCCGGTCACAAAATTATCAAACTCAATATTGGCAACCCCGCTCCCTTCGGTTTTGAAGCCCCACAAGAAATTATCAATGATGTGGCTTTAAACCTGCCGAACGCAATTGGCTATACCGATTCTAAAGGGATTTTTCCGGCGCGTAAGGCTATCTGTCAGTATTACCAGCAAAAAGGCATTCTGGATATGCACGTCAATGACGTCTATATCGGTAATGGTGTGTCTGAACTGATTGTCATGGCCATGCAAGGCCTGCTGGATGATGGCGATGAAATGCTGATTCCGATGCCAGACTATCCGCTTTGGACTGCGGCAGTGAATCTGTCGGGTGGTACTGCGATCCATTATAAATGTGATGAGGAAAATCACTGGTATCCTGACATTGCCGACATGGAAAGCAAAATCACGCCAAATACCCGTGGTATTGTGATTATCAATCCCAATAACCCGACGGGTTCGGTTTATCCGCGTCATGTCTTGCAACAGATTGTTGACTTGGCCAAAAAATACGACCTGATTTTATTTGCTGACGAAATCTATGACAAGATTATCTATGACGGGATCGAGCATGTTGCTGTAGCGGCCTTGGCAGGTGATCAGCTTTGTGTATCATTTAATGGTTTATCAAAGGCTTACCGTATTGCCGGTTTCCGTTCCGGCTGGATGGCCATTACTGGCGATAAAGCACGTGCAGCAGATTATATTGAAGGTCTGGATATGCTGGCCTCTATGCGCCTGTGTGCCAATCATCAGGCACAATATGCAATTCAGACAGCGCTTGGCGGCTATCAGTCTATCAATGACCTGATTCGTCCGGGTGGCCGTTTATATGAACAGCGCAACATTGCCTGGGAAATGTTAAACGAGATTCCAGGTGTGTCTTGTGTCAAGCCTGAAGGTGCCATGTACTGCTTCCCGAAACTAGATCCGAATGTCTATCCGGTTCAGGACGATGAAAAGCTGATGCTGGATTTGTTACGTGCCGAGAAAGTGCTTCTGGTGCAAGGTACCGGCTTCAACTGGCCGACACCGGATCACTTCCGGGTGGTGTTCCTGCCAGCCGAAAATGAGCTGCGTGAAGCCATTACCCGTGTTGGCCGCTTCCTGGCGAAGATGCGTTAATTGTTAAAATAGATAAAATAAAAAACCGCGTCTTGATGCGGTTTTTTATTACTCTGAAAATTCAGCGGTTGGACTGATGATATTTAAAAAAAGCATGCCGGTTTCCTTGAGCAAATTTCTGCACGCTATGGTTTCTTATCAGGCAATTTCCCCTCAATCATGAGAATTCATGTTATTTTTTGACCAAATATAAAATTCCATGAGTACACGGATGTCCTCAAACACAACTAAACTCAGTCTGTTTCTCTGCCTTAGCATGTGCCTGGGTATTGGCATTTTTCGTTTCTCTTATACTGCGCTGTTGCCGGGTACTCGCGAAGCCTTTGGCTGGAGTACAGAGTTTGCCAGTCTTTTGGGCAGTGCCAATTTACTGGGTTATTTAATGGGTGCCTTTACTGCCATGCGCTTGCCTCAAGATCGCAGCATGAGTACCTATATTCAAATTTCAGCCTTCGCTGGCATGTTCAGCCTGATGTGCTGTGCATTTTCTGGTTTTTCAGAAGCGTGGTATATCGCTTGGCGTATTATTTCGGGGATCAGCGGTGGATTAATGATGATCTTATCGCCGAGTGTGGTAGCGCAGTGTTGTGAACTTCAGGATCGTCTTAAAATCAACTTTATTGGTTTTAGCGGAATTGGGTTAGGTGTTTTAATTGCCACACTGTTTCTGCCTTATCTGGATCAAATTTCCATACAGACTGCCTGGCTGATCTTATGTGGTTTTGCCCTGCTCATTTGTATCGCCTTAAGCTTACTGATTCAGAAATTTAAGCCGTATTTGTCCGCACAAGCTCCTGCGGTTACCTCTCATCTATCTCTGAATAGCATCTTTTATAGTTTACTGACAGTTTATGCCTGTAGTGCTTTCGCCTATATACCACATTCACTCTTCTGGATTGATTATTTAAGCCAGCAGTTGGGATTGAGCTTGTTCTGGATTAATTTCAACTGGATTCTTTATGGGCTAGGCAGTGCTTTAGGTGCCTTGAGTGCTTATGCACTGGCCAGAAAATGGGGTAATTTTGCTGCCCTGAAAATTCTTTATAGTCTTTATATTGTGGCTATTTTTATTGCGACTCTAGATGCCAACCCATTGCTTACTTTTAGCTCTTCCTTTTTCACGGGTATGCTAAATCCCGCTGTGGTCTTCCTGACCTCCTATACCATTTTGCAACTGTATGGACTGGCTTATAAAAAGCTCTGGAGTATTGCCACCTTGTGTTTTGCCTCAGTTCAGCTGATCGGTGGACTCAGCTTTAGTGCGCTGCAATATTTTGGATTGAGCTATCATCAACAGTTCATACTGGCCACATTGGTTCTTTTATTAGGAACATTGCAATTGTTCTGGTGTACACGTCCTGCCAGACTCAAGCCTGAACAACAAACTCCGCCAATTTCTGCTCATGGAGAAGGAACTAAATAAGGATAAGGATTGGTTGCTCCTTGCCCACCTAAATAAATGCCATAATGTAAGTGCGGCGGGGTATTTTTGGCATTACCTGTATTACCCACATAAGCGATGACTTCACCTGCTTCCACCCAGTCGCCTTCCTGAATATGCTCTGCATAACCATCCAGATGTGCATAATAATGCTGGCTCATACTGGGACCTGTCACCCAGATAATTTTTCCACCCAGATTATTGGTGCCAATCCTACGCACAATCCCTTGGGTCGCGCTAAATACTGGCGTACCGCGTTTGGCAAAAATATCCGTTCCTTCGTGTTTACGACCGGCACTACGTGCTGCTCCCCAGGTATCATTAATTTGACCAACTCTGACGCCTTCAACCGGAATCTGTAACGGAGCTTCCAACTGGGCTCTCTGTAATTGCCAATATAGATATGGGGTTTTCCAGCCCGCTGCCTCCCCTGAAGGAGGTGGTTGACAGGCAGTCAGTAAAAAACCTATAGATAACAGTAAACTTATAATCGGAAGAAATTTCACCAATATTCGCATTAAATTAAATAGATGACTTTTATCTTAATCACAACCGCCTAATTTAAAGTCACAATCCTGTTATTTTTAGTGATGATTTTATATTAGTCTTAAAATAACAAAACCCTCAAATGAGGGTTTTGTTATTTCAGGTGGATAGGAGATTATCTACGTTTTTTAGCACGAGATGGTTTCGATGGTTGTTGCTGTTGTTGCTGTTGCTGCTCTTCATTCTGAGCATTGTCCTGCTTGTCTTTTTGTTGGACCTGCTTATGTCTCGCTTTAGCTTTAGCCATGATTTACTCCTTTGGAGAAACGTCTCTATATCACTGGAAGTTCCATTCATCACTGTAACGTTTATACAAAATAAGCCAATCGCTGAGCTGTATCCAAATACGTCAATGTAATGCCGTCTTTACTAAGTCATTCAGCTTAGAATGAATCATTTTTAGGCTCATTACACTTCTTACATGATCTTGCAGCCTGATACTTATTTTAACGTTTAGCTCTTAGCTGTTCAGCCTTTGCTTCCCAATAAAATGATAAAAAAAACCCGCAATTACTGCGGATTTTAACTCATAAATTGCATCGCAATTTCAGGCATCCATATTGTTAATGATTGCTTCGCCAAACTCAGAACAACGCAGCAAGGTCGCCCCTGGCATTAAACGCTCGAAATCATAGGTCACAGTTTTTGCCGCAATCGCACCCGAAATCCCCTTGATGATCAGGTCGGCAGCTTCTGTCCACCCCATATCACGCAGCATCATTTCAGCAGACAAAATGATCGAACCCGGATTCACTTTATCCTGTCCGGCATATTTAGGTGCTGTCCCATGTGTTGCTTCATAAACTGCAATCGAACCGCCGATATTGGCACCTGGTGCAATCCCGATCCCGCCGACTTCCGCAGCAAGCGCATCAGAAATATAGTCACCATTTAAGTTGAGTGTCGCAATCACAGAATATTCTGCCGGGCGCATCAGGATTTGCTGTAAGAAGGCATCTGCAATGACATCTTTAACAATAATATCTTTACCCGTTCTTGGATTTTTGATTTTAACCCACGGGCCACCATCTAAAAGCTCACCGCCGAAACGTTCCAATGCGACCTCATAACCCCACTCTTTAAATGCTCCTTCTGTGTATTTCATGATATTGCCTTTGTGCACCAGAGTCACACTTGGCTTGTCATTTTCAATGGCGAACTGGATGGCTTTACGTACCAGACGTTGGCTACCTTCTTTGGAGACAGGTTTGATTCCGATTCCACAATTGTCTTCAAAGCGGATGTTGGTTACACCCATTTCTTCTTTCAGAAACTTGATAACTTTTTTCGCTTCCGGAGAATCTGCTTTCCATTCAATACCGGCATAAATATCTTCTGAATTTTCACGGAAAATCACCATATCGGTCAGTTCCGGATTATGTACTGGCGAAGGTACCCCTTCAAACCAGCGTACCGGACGTACACAGACATATAAATCCAGTTCCTGGCGTAAAGCCACATTCAGAGAGCGAATACCACCACCAACTGGCGTGGTCAGTGGGCCTTTGATCGATATTACATAATCACGCAGCGCTTCCAAGGTTTCATCAGGCATATAGGTGCCGTAAATTTTGTCAGCTTTTTCACCGCAGTAGACTTCCATCCATTCGATGGAACGCTTCCCGGCGTATGCTTTTTGCACAGCAGCATCTACCACAGCTCGCATTGTTGGTGTAATATCTGCACCGATTCCATCCCCTTCGATAAATGGGATAATTGGATTATTTGGTACGTTGAGTGACAGGTCTACATTAACGGTAATTTTGGTACCATCCACAGGTACTACGATTTTTTGATATCCCATTATTAGTATTCTCCCGGATGCCGCTGACAAATCTAAAATAATTGCCAATTAGGCAATACTTTCACCTGTTCTTAACGCATAATATTCTAATCCAGATTTGTTGTTTTTGAGATTTATACGGGAAATAACTAAATTTCCCTTTTAAATAAACCTCTACATTTTTTAAATTAATGTAATTATAGAAGTTATTTCCTATGAAAATCGTCATTCTAAACAATTCTGAATAGCAAAGTCCGTATTAATCTATATTAATCTGCTAGAACCGCGCCAGTACTGTATATAACAATAATTGTAATCTGTTTTAATCTTTTTTAATCTATTCTAATCTTACACAAAAACGGGTATCTTTGCGGGTAACACTTTAAAGTTACCCGTTACCCGCGATGCTTACCGATGCTAAAGTAAAAACATTAAAATCAAAAGAAAAGTCATACCGCATTTTGGATGCTGAACGCCTTTATATTGAAGTACGCCCAACAGGTAAAAAGGTTTGGCGATTCAAGTTCACGCTCCATGGAAAAGAAGGCACCGTGAGTTTCGGTGAATACCCTGCCGTGACACTGCAGCAAGCACGAAAATTAAAAGATGAGGCTCGGGCGAAGTT
The DNA here is from genome assembly GCF_049284435.1 of Acinetobacter sp. Lineage (GTDB taxonomy): Bacteria > Pseudomonadota > Gammaproteobacteria > Pseudomonadales > Moraxellaceae > Acinetobacter. Next base: position 5,688 of record NZ_JBAPXX010000023.1, read on the forward strand.
AGCACAAGATATAAACCCATCTCTTGAAAAGAAAAAAGATAAATTAGAAAAAAGGGTTCAAGCCAATAATACTTTTAAAGCAATTTCTGAAGAATATGCAGCGGAGCAAATGAAGCACCGCTCTACTGATTATGTGAATCGCTTTAAGACGTGCATGGAGTTGGATGTTTATAAGGATATTGGCTCAATACCAATTAATGAAATCACATCTGCTCATATTTTAAATGTGATGAAGAATACAGTGCAGCGTGTAAGTAATTCTGCAAAATTTGGCACCGGTGAAGCTGCGGCAAATTTAAACCGTAGATTTATCGGTCTGGTGATGCGCTATGCAATTATTACTTCCAGGCTAGAAAATGACCCAACATATGCACTTAGAAGTGTAATTTCTCAGCCCGAAGTTGAGCATGCAAGGTCGCTTGATGCAAATGAAAAGAAAATTTTGCGAAGCAATATTGATAGCTATAACGGCTCTACCACAGTCCGAAATGCCGGACTCGCCATGCTGTATTCAATGTTGAGGACAGTAGAGATCAGGAAGTTAGAGTGGTCTTATGTTGATTTTGATTCAAAGACAATTACACTACCGCGATCGTCAAGACAAACACAGCAAGATCGAGTCATGAAAAAGAATAGAACTCACATTGTACCATTGTCTACACAGATGCTTGAACTACTTCAACAGCAACACGCAATTTCCGGCGATCAGATATATGTATTCCCTTCTCCACAAAAGAGAAACTGCATGTTATCCAGGACCACACTAAATCGAATGCTTGAATATATGGGTTTGGATAAAGTGACTGCTCATGATTTTCGCGCGACCGCTTCAACAGCACTTTACGAAAAAGGATACAAGGAAGACTGGATTGAAATGCAATTAGCGCATTCTGTCGGAAATAAAACTAAGGCTTCTTATAACCATGCCAAATACTTAGCAGATCGTAGAAAAATGATGCAGGATTGGGCTGATATTGTGGATGGATGGAAGGAATAGTGAATATTTCAAAATTAGCATCTACGGTAATTTTAGCAACATCTTTTGCCATAGTTCTTCTATTTGCCTTTCTGTTTTATTTGTATGGGGACTTTAAAGATGCCCTTTCAGACACCGCTAGTTTTTTTGGGGGAATTGCCACGCTGGTAGCTGCATATATTGCTACTCAGCTATTTAATGATTGGCGAGAGCAGCACAACAAACAAATCATGAATACTTTTGGATTAAAGGTCTACGAGAAATACTTGAAATTTGAGGATGCCCTTTATTCTGCTCAAGATACTTTATCTGACTTAAAGGTTGAAATTGAAAAGGATAGCTCCACAGGAAATTTTTACTTTGGGGAGGCAGCACTAAAAAAATATCAAAACCATATATTCCCATGCTTTGAAAAACTGGATTTAATAAATGGTGATTTTAACTTTTTTTTAGAAGCATTAAGAGGTTATCGCATAGTTGCAGATCAGGAGATATATGATGAATATATTCATCAATTCGTCGGTAAATTCATTATTGCCCGTGAAGGAAATGAAGGATATTGCGATTTAGATGAGGCATTACATATTGTTAAGAAGGTAATTTCTAATTATGAATTATTGCGAAATGAGATTTATGAATTGGCGATAATGAGAATACTAAAAGAACTTAAGGTTGATTAAGTTCTTTTTCCATAAAAGATTCACTGTGGCTTATCAAGTAAGACAGCTTTTTTTCAGAGAGCCTTCACACATATCCCCACATTCACATTCGTCGTAATTAAATGAGTTATTTAGATTTATTTCGAAGAGACATAAGGGCAGAAGCCTAAAGATGTAATATGACCCATTTAAATTTAGTTATGATTAGTTGTGCGAGATTACGAGCAAGGCAGGAATGGCTAGTCCCAGAATGTTGTCAATATTAGGTAGCATGAATTAATTATAAAGGGATAGATAGCGGGAAGAACATAAAGCTTAAAAAACAAACTAAAATTAATTAAAATATATACAACATACGAAATTTTTTATATACTTTTTGACAAAATCTACTTTAGAACGGTATTATAATGACATTGGATGAACTGAAACCCCATATTCAGAGTCGCTTAGCACATGAACTCAAAGGAAACTTTCTTGAATCACTGTCTATTGATATAAAAAATAGACTATTAGGTGCAAGTGAATTTGTTTTATCAAATTTTCATAACTCGGAAATTGCCAATCAAATTTCACCCAAACTTGAACCTGATGTTTTAATGGATGAGTTATTTAATGTTGCTAGAGCAAATGGACATAATGTTGTTATTAAAGAAACCATCCCAAAGGGGCATTTCTACACTCATTTAACAACATCTTCTTGTAATTTAATAATTACAAGAAGATCTAGTCGCAATGTGATGAAATCACTTTATTTTACTAACCAAGCTACTCTAAATCAGGGGTTAGTTGAGCCAGTTCAACCTGATTTGCTTGACAATATCGCTCTCTTGGATGATGAAATCCCATTAAGCTCTTTACTCTTTGTCTATGCATCTATCTATTGGGATAGAGAAAACCAACTGCTCGATTTTGAGTTAGTTCTACCTCACCCAACAGAATTCTATTCATTGTTAACATTTACTCTTGATGAATTACGAGCATCAGCTAAAGAGCCAATGACAGACATAGCAGAGGATGACATCGTAACTATGAAGCGTAGAGTTGATCAAGCTGCCCCTAAAAAGTAGTATTTGAAGGTATTAATCATGCAAGGAATAGAGCAATTCCAGTCTGGGCGACTAAAACGTGCTCGTCTCATGTATGACGGGCTCACAAAAGCCGCTCTAGCAGAAATGATAAATGTTTCACCATCAACCTTAACCAAATGGGAAGATGGGACTCATTTCCCTCAAAATGAAGCTATCGAAAAATTATCTGAGGCTCTTAAAATTCCATATCACTGGTTTTTAAGACCTATCCCCAACCAAGGTTCTCCTTTGTTCTTAAATAGAGCAAAAAAAAGGTTGCTGAAAGCTCCAGGTGATAGATCAAATGAAATGCTTCTAAATTTGTCTGAGATTTATCATATTGCAGCAGAATGGATTAATTTCCCAGAAGTAAACTTAATTGAGAGTCTTAGTAGAACTGAAGCACTATTACTTACACACCATCAGATTGAAGAGATTGCTTCTAAATTAAGGGAGCATTGGGGAGTTGGTATCTCTCCTATTCAGGATCTCACTAAACGTATTGAAAAATCAGGTGTAATTGTTACAAGATTTGAAATAGGTTATGACGATATGGATGGTAGTTCTGCATGGATTAATGACAGACCATTTATTTTTATTGCAGCAGATAAAGACAACTATTTTAGAAGTAGATTTGATATATCTCATGAGTTAGGGCATTTAATTATGCATAAAAACTTAACTCAAGAAGATAAAAAAGTTAGGTTTGATCTTTTAGAAGAACAAGCCCACTATTTCGCAAGTTGTTTATTATTTCCTCCAAATGCATTTATTGCAGAGGCTAATAAGATATCTATTGAATCATTAACAATGTTAAAGAAACGTTGGGGGATTTCAATAGCTGCAATGATATACAAAGCAGAATCTATGAAGATGATTTCTTCAGATGAAGGATCTCGTTTATGGAGAAGTTTACGATACCGCGGATATCACAAATGTGAACCTTATGACGTTGAAACAAAACCTGAGCAACCAGTGGCTTTAAAAAACTCAATCAAGCTAATGTTGGAACAAGGTGGTTTTTCTAAATCTAAAATTATTGATGAGTTTGGTTTAAAAAAACACCTTGAAGTGTTGTGTGGACTAGCATCTGGTTATCTAGATGAAGATTTTGGTCAAATTATTAGCATGAAATCAAAGAATACACCTTCTTCAACCAATGCGACCAACCTTCATAAGAGACAAGGTGAACTCATAAAGTTTTCCCGCGATTAATTAGATATCACTCTAATTTTATATTAACTTGAATAAAGCCCTCTGAATGAGGGCTTTTTAACATTAGAATTCTTCCACTGGTAGCAAGTCAACTGTCTGACCTGCCAAGCTATGGTGACAATCTGATAAGAATTGAATTCTTCCATCAGTGATGAAAGAGTGACATTGACTTGGGTGGCCTTGGTTCACCATTAATGATGGTGTGAATGTCGGTGCATCCATATTCCCATTAAAGCCCCATCTGATCCGATGTTGCTCACCAACATGGATGGGATGTAAGGTTTTACATCCTGGGCACTCAATGAAATAAATACCGTTCGACTCAAGCAATATATTGCTTACTTTCTTAAACTCACTCATTTGCTGGCCTCATAATCAATCAAAACTTTAGCCACAGCCTTAGCAGCCAACCAATAGCGCGCATTAAATCGAGCAAGTTCATCTTCATTGGAAATAAAGCCCAGCTCTATAATCAAACCGCCGGCATTCACATATGCCAGTCGACCACGCGCTGATTTAGATTGATCAATCCAGCCGTTGTCACCACGTAAACGACTACCAAGCGCATCAGCTACAGCCACCGACAAATCCTGAGCCAATTTTTTATCTTTCGGCAGTGCGATTGTTTCAACACCGTTGGCCTGTTTTGATGTTGCAGCGTTCATGTGGAATTCGACTGCCACGCTTGAACCTGTAATCAATTTTACAGCAGCAGACAATGGGTCGTTTTTAGTGCCAGTGCCATCAGTTTTGACTTGCAGCCCTGCTTCACGCAAATAATGAGTCACTGCATTGCGGAAATTGACGACCAGATCTGCTTCTTTGATTTTGCCATTTACGGCACCTGGATCTGTATTGCTATGGCCAGCTGTAACCGCAACAAGGCCTAAAGGTTGGTGCAGTTTTGGTTGATAAATTTTCTTACCAAGCCACGATAAAAACACCATGACCGACCCTGTGATAAATGCATGGTACTCAACAGGGATCACTTTAAAGTCCATCGCCCATTGCAATGCCGGAATAACGACAAGCAATAAAAAAGCTCCCAAAATTGGGAGCTTCACAGAAAGATACTTCCAGGCACTTTGCTCAATTAATTTCATTTGACGCTCCAAGTTGCGGCTTTATTTTTAAGCCAGTTTTCAATAAATGTACTTCCAAGGATTCCCAGAGCTGATGCAATTGCAATCAAAGCCAGTGGATGAATATCTGGAATTTGTAATAAGATCCCACCAGCCAAAACGGATGAAGCTGATCCTAAAATAGTCCGACCCAAAACAAGTCGAACAGTTAGTCTTTCCTCAGATACAAGAAGTTTAGACAGGCCGATGACAGCCCCGATCACGACAAGCATCCAAAATGTTTTTTCATGCTCCTGCATGATTCCCCCTATTTTTTTGCAATAAAAAAGCACCCGAAGGTGCGGTTATTTTGTTGATCATTAGACTTCTATTCTCACCACCCTTCCTTCTGGTGCTGGGCGCTTAATCTCATTACTTGATACAAATACCCGGGTGCCATTCGTATACTTAGCCGTACTGGTGCACATGACCAGTCCGGATCCATCTACCACCAAAACCTTGTAATTCGGATGATCTGCAGAAGTTATCGTACCAATGAATTCGGGAGCCTTTGGAAGTAAATCAATTAAACGCTGCAATGGATTACTCATGGTTTATGCTCTCCACTTTAACACTTTGATTGATTACTGCATGATTGAACGAGACACTCACGCTCTCAACCATGCCCCACCATTCCGCATTAAA
>NZ_JBAPXX010000024.1:0-11002 GCF_049284435.1 Acinetobacter sp.
TCCAATCGTTGGCCTTAACTCCCATTTTTTTGAATTATCTTGTTTTAACAAAACATTATAAAATTTCGGATACCTAATTTTTTTTAAATTATTAGTAAATTCTTTAATTTTATAATATTTAAACTCATCACCGCTTTTAACATCAATACCTTGACCTAGAGCTACGGCTAAGTCAAAAAGATAGTTAATCCCATAAGTAGTATGAGTCATATCATAGTAATGCCGATACTCATGGGTCATTACAGAAAATAATTCAACTGACTCTTTAAAAGTAAAAATATCAGCATCATCTCTAATATTTGTTATAAAGCTAGCATCATCAGCTAAAAGAAAAATATTATATGTAATAAAGTTAAAATTACCTAAAACATCAGAATCAGCAAGAATGTGTGATTCATTAATTGCCATTCTACCCTCCATTTATATATTTTTTGCTTACTAAAGGCTTACGTTGCATAAACCCCAAAAACAACAAAGCCCCGATTATCGGGGCTAAGTCATTGACATCTGGCGGAAGCGGTGAGATTCGAACTCACGGAGGACTCACACCCTCGTCGGTTTTCAAGACCGGTGCATTAAACCGCTCTGCCACGCTTCCATGAGCGCAATAATACGGAGCTTTTATACGACTGACAAGTGAAAATTACAGTGAATGCAATCAACTGCATATAGTTTCATCAAATCGCTACAATTTGGCTGCCAATTCAGCTCCTTCACGAATAGCACGCTTGGCATCCAGCTCAGCAGCCAGTTTTGCCCCCCCAATAATATGATACTGCGCCAAAGTATTTTCCCCGGCAATCGGCATCAGGTCTTTCACCGATTCCTGACCTGCACACACCACAATGGTATCTACACGCAATAATTGAGCATGGCCATCCACCTCAATCCATAAGCCTTCATCTGTGACAGATTTATATTGCACACCGCGCAACATCCGCACGGCATGTTTTTTTAACTGGGCACGATGTACCCAGCCTGAAGTCTTGCCTAGTCCTGCGCCAAGCGGTGTCTTTTTACGTTGTAATAAATAAATTTCCCGTACTGGAGGTTCTACTTCAGCTCGCCGTAACCCACCTTCAGTAACATAATCTGGATGAGAATCAACACCCCATTCACGTTTCCACTCATCCACAGGTTGCGGCTGTACCTGATGCGGTGGCTTTAACAAAAACTCCGACACATCAAAACCAATACCACCTGCGCCAATGACCGCAACACGATTACCAACAGGCGCGCCACGTAAGACTTCTGCATAAGACAACACTTGTGGCGCCTGACTGCCTTCGATATTCAAGGCACGCGGCACGACACCTGTGGCCACAATCACCTCATCAAAACCTTCACGCTCCAACTGCTCGCGATTGACTCGGGTATTGAGACGCAGATCAACTCCGGTTTTTTCTAGCTGCACTTTAAAATAACGAATCGTTTCGTGAAATTCCTCTTTCCCCGGAATCACTTTAGCCAGATTGAACTGCCCGCCTACTTCATGACTGGCCTCAAACAAAGTGACATCATGCCCGCGACTGGCTGCGACAGTAGCCGCTGACAGACCTGCAACTCCACCACCAATCACTGCAATACTTTTTGGTTTCTTGGTTTTGACATAGACCAGTTCGGTCTCATAACCGGCACGCGGATTGACCAGACAGGTTGCTCGTTGATTTTTAAAGGTATGATCCAGACAGGCCTGATTACAGGCAATACAGGTATTGATTTCATCAACACGATTGGTCGCGGTTTTATTGACCCAGAAAGCATCCGCTAAAAGTGGACGTGCCATCTGTACCATATCTGCCTGACCAGAAGCCAGAATTGCTTCGGCAGTGTCTGGCATATTGATCCGGTTGGATGCAATCACCGGCACCGAAACATGTTTCTTAACTTCAGCAGTGTAATCGACAAAAGCAGCACGCGGTACAGAAGTGACAATGGTGGGAATACGTGCTTCATGCCAGCCAATACCGGTATTCAATAAGGTAATTCCGGCCTTTTCTAGAGCTTTAGCTACAGTAATGACTTCCTGCATGGTATTGCCATCATGTACCAAATCGAGAAGCGACAAACGGAAACAGATAATAAATTTTTCGCCAATTTCTTCACGAATGGCTTTAACAATTTCTACGGCAAAACGCATCCGGTTTTCGATGGGGCCACCCCAACGGTCGTTACGCTGATTGACATGACGGCTTAAAAACTGATTCAGCAAATAGCCTTCCGAACCCATGATTTCCACGCCATCATAGCCAGCTTTTTTAGCAATGCTGGCAGTTTTCACATAATCTTGAATTGTATTCAGGATCTGTTTATCTGACATTTCACGGGGTTTAAAAGGAGAAATCGGTGATTTGATCGGACTGGCCGAAACCACAAAAGGCTGATAGCCATAACGTCCAGCATGCAAAATCTGCAAAAGAATTTTGGCGCCATGCTTATGCACTGCATGCGTCACCAGACGATGCGGCGCAATGTCCCCCAAGGTATTCATGGTGCCGCCTGCCGGCAACAACCAGCCTTGACGGTTTGGCGATATTCCACCCGTAATCAGCAGACCTACGCCACCCTTTGCACGTTCGCCAAAATACGCAGCCAGTTTAGGATAATTATAAAAACGGTCTTCCAGACCAGTATGCATCGACCCCATCACCACCCGGTTTTTAATAGTGGTAAAACCCAAATGCAGTGGCTTTAAAATGTTGGCATAGCGCGTCGTGGTCATAACAAATCCCTGATTATATTTGGCTGAGCAAGTCATTCCCTTACTTTAACTGATTTTCAGAAGCTTTTTATGACCCGGAGTTCAGCATTTTCAGGCACAAACATCAATCTTCGAAACCAGCTCGCTCTATACATGACAAATTAGTTCTGCCATTGTCGTGCGCTGGATTTCCATAATGCAATCACGCCCAATACTGTACCAATTGGAAAACTCAGCAACATCAGAATGGCCATTATTCTGGATAAAGTCCGTCCTGAACCACTGCCCTGCTTCACCTTGATACTGGCCTGGATATTAAAAAACATCAGCAAGCCTAAAAGCAGCAGTACCGCACCTAAACTCAGCATGGAAATACTGGATTGCTGATATTCCAGATATAAAAATAGCACTGTACTAAAACCAATCAGGCCAGCATAAATCCCATGCAACAATGCCAGTGTTTCATTCTTGGTTTTTGGATTTAAGTTAGGTAATGGTGGGATGCGAGTCGCCATGCTTTTATTCCTGTTTTATCTAGTTTTTAACTTTATTCGGCTGAATATAACCATTTTTCTCTGTTTTCAGCAGGATTCTGGTGAAAATCGTGCGATTTATGATTATTTAAGCCTATTGAATAGAGATTTTAAAACGAGTTTTTCTTTTCTAAAGCAAACCTAAATAAATTAATGATACAATTGATGCAATATGTATTTTTTCAGGCCACCAATTCTGGCGTGCCTATTTCATATCATTAGGATGAACAATGTCTGATAATGCAACTATCTTGCAGAATGTCCCAGTAGGTAAAAAAGTTGGTATTGCCTTCTCTGGTGGTCTAGATACTTCTGCTGCTCTTTTGTGGATGAAACAAAAAGGCGCTGAACCTTATGCTTACACAGCAAACTTGGGTCAGCCAGACGAAGACGATTACGATGCGATTCCAAAAAAAGCTGAAGCTTATGGCGCAGTAAAAGCACGTTTAATCGACTGCCGTTTACAGCTTGCATTAGAAGGTATTGCTGCAATTCAATGTGGCGCGTTCCATATTTCTACAGGTGGTATGCCTTATTTCAACACGACGCCATTAGGTCGTGCAGTAACAGGCACCATGCTTGTAACTGCCATGAAAGAAGATGATGTTAACATCTGGGGTGACGGTTCGACTTATAAAGGCAACGACATTGAACGTTTCTACCGTTATGGCTTGTTGACCAATCCTGCGCTTAAAATCTACAAGCCTTGGTTAGATCAAACTTTCATTGACGAGCTGGGTGGCCGTGCAGAAATGTCACAGTTCCTAATCGACAATGGTTTCGACTATAAAATGTCAAAAGAAAAAGCCTATTCAACTGACTCAAACATGCTGGGTGCGACACACGAAGCCAAAGATCTTGAATACCTGAATGCAGGCATCAAAATCGTTGAGCCAATCATGGGCGTTACGTTCTGGAAAGATGACGTAGAAGTAAAAGCTGAAGAAGTATCGATTACTTTTGAAGAAGGCTTCCCAGTTGCGATTAACGGTCAGCGCATTGAAGATCCAGTTGAATTTATTCTTGAAGCGAACCGCATCGGTGGCCGTCACGGTCTAGGTATGTCGGATCAAATCGAAAACCGTATCATCGAAGCGAAATCTCGCGGTATTTATGAAGCTCCGGGTATGGCGTTGCTTCACATCGCTTATGAGCGTCTGGTAACAGGTATTCATAACGAAGATACGATTGAACAATACCGCATTAACGGTTTACGTTTAGGTCGTCTGCTTTACCAAGGTCGTTGGTTCGACTCTCAAGCGCTTATGCTGCGTGAAACTGCACAGCGCTGGGTTGCTAAAGCGGTTACCGGTACTGTAACGATCGAACTTCGTCGTGGTAATGATTACACCATCATGAACACTGAATCTCCAAACCTCACTTATGAAGCTGAGCGTTTGACTATGGAGAAAGGTGATTCTATGTTCTCGCCGATGGATCGTATCGGTCAGTTGACCATGCGTAACCTGGATATCACGGATACTCGCGCGAAACTGGGCATCTATACAGAGACTGGTTTACTTGCAGTCGGTTCAGCATCCGCAGTGCCACAACTAAAAGACAAAAACTAAGTTTTAGTCTTTTAGTTGCATAAAAAAAACCGCTCCTGATGAGCGGTTTTTTTATTGATGCTTGTTTTATTCATTTTAAAAATATCTAGCCATTTGCGATATCTGAATTAACTGAACGAATGGACTGATAATAAATCTGATTACGTCCAAGCTGTTTGGCACGATATAGCGCCTGATCCGCGATGCCCAATAAGGCATCTTTATCAATATCATCTTCACCACGATAGACAGTAATGCCTAAACTGATGGTGATATGTTTCGCAACCGAGGATTTTTCATGCGGAATTTCCAAACGGTCAATCGCCTTAAAAATATTTGAAGCCACCGCATAAGCACCATGTGCATCCGTTTCTGGCAAGAGCACAACAAACTCTTCCCCACCATAACGCGCGACAAAGTCCATATGACGGATGGCATTCTTGATGGTTTTGGCAATGGTCGAAATGACATCATCACCTTTCTGATGCCCATAGAAATCATTGTAGTTTTTAAAGAAATCTACATCGATAAACAGAATCGCCAATGCCGTTTCTTCACGGCGTGCACGTTCGAAATGGACTTGCAGCGTCTCATCAAAAGTCCGTCGATTGGAAATCTTGGTCAGCTCATCATACTGACTCAAATGTAATAACTCGTTGGTATGAATACGCTGGATCTGCTCACTGATTCTGGCGCGAATGCTATAGAGAAAAATCACACGCTCACGGGCAAAAACCATATGGCTAATCACATAACCCAGCAAGCAACTCCCAATTAAAATCCGGCCAAAAACCATAGGATTAAATTCAACTGAAAAGCTAAACAATAGAAGAATAGTAGTTACCGCAGCGAGTAATCCAGTGACCAGCATCTGAATCGGTTTAATACCGGTCAGAATATAACCCAGGATATACACGATCGTGACTATGGCCATGGACTGATGCTGCAAGGCATCAGTTTTAATCGACATGTTAATGCATGAAATTGACACCTGCACCCAAAAAACTAACAGCATCGAAGCCTGCGGAAAAAAGCGCTTGATCTTAGGTAAACAGGAAAACATATAAAAGATGATTAATGACACGCCGCCATTGAGCAGGCCCAGCATACACAGGACAAAATCATGCACGAAATATTCTTTGCTGATGCTCCAGTAATCTGTAGGAATCATTACCACTAAAAAAAGGAAATAGGCCAACACCCCACCCCAAATATATTTTTCGACATGTTTGCGGGCGCGTTCCAGATTTTTGGTCCAGAATTCTTGTTCCAGATTTTGAGGGAAGACCGGGCCTACACGCTGACTTTGCCGTGTAATCAGTTGTTCTATGTCTTCTTTATCATCTTGCAATTTCGCTAGATTGTACTTGTATTCCATTGCCAAGTATTTATGTAATTTTTTTATTAATTTTAAAATAACATACTTTTTAAATTAATTTATACATATCCCTTATTTTGTAGCGCTTTCTCGTTACCATTTTTACTATAGATGGATTATCATTTGTTTTATTTGTTCGACTGAATTTGCCTTGAATACGATTACGATTCTCCAGCCAGATGATTGGCACGTTCACCTGCGTGATGGTTTAGCACTTCAACGTACCGTTCCCGATTTAGCCAAGCAGTTTTCTCGCGCCATTTGCATGCCAAATCTGGTGCCACCCGTAAAAACCGTCGAAGAGGCCAATGCCTACCGTGAACGCATCATGGCACATGTGCCTGAAGGGGTAAATTTCGACCCACGTATGGTGCTGTATTTCACTGACAACACCCCGGCAAGCGAAGTTAAAAAGATCAAAGAATCTGCGCATGTCAATGCCATCAAGCTCTATCCTGCGGGTGCGACCACCAACTCCGACAGTGGTGTAAGCGACATGAGCAAGGTCTACAGCGTAATTGAACAGCTTGAAGAACACCAAGTGCCTTTGTTGCTACATGGTGAAGTGACGCATAATCATGTCGATATTTTTGACCGTGAAAAGCGTTTCCTGGATGAAGTGCTTGCACCGTTACTCAGACAGTTTCCCAAGCTGAAACTGGTACTCGAACACATTACCACCAGCGAAGCCGCAAACTTTGTGCTCGAGCAAGACCGTAATGTCGCTGCAACCATTACCCCGCAACATTTATTGTTCAACCGTAATGACATGCTGGTCGGTGGGATCAAGCCACATTTCTACTGCTTGCCGATTTTAAAGCGTCAAACGCATCAGCAAACTTTGCTGGAAGTCGCAACCAGCGGTAATCCTAAATTTTTCTTGGGAACAGACAGCGCGCCACATTCAAAAAATGCAAAAGAAAATGCGTGTGGCTGTGCAGGATGTTATAGTGCGCCGACTGCCATTGAGCTGTATGCTCAGGCATTTGATCAGGTGGGTAAAATTGAACGCCTGGAAGGTTTTGCCAGCCACTTTGGCGCAGACTTCTATGGCCTGCCACGTAATACCAATACCATTACCCTGGTTAAAGAAGATCAAGTAATCCCTGAAAGTTTAGACTATCTGGATGGTGAACAGATTATCCCACTCTATGCGGGTAAAACCATTCAATGGAGAAAAGTGTGACAAATGAAACGCTCCCAATCATTGGTCAACGTTTTCGTGGATTTTTACCTGTAGTTGTCGATGTCGAGACTGCAGGTTTTAATGCGCAGACCGATGCATTGCTGGAAATTGCGGCCATTCCGATTGTTTATAATGAAGATGGTCAATTTGTGCCAGGTCAAGCCTACCATGCACATATCAATCCTTTCGAAGGGGCAAACCTCGACCGGCGTTCGCTGGAATTTATTGGAATCGATCCCTCTAATCCGATGCGAATCGCAATGGCCGAAGATGAAAAAACTGCGCTTAAGCGTATTTTTAAATCTGTAAATGAAGTGCGTCGCCAGCAAAACTGTACGCATGCAGTTTTAGTCGGACACAATGCGCACTTCGATTTAGGTTTTCTTCAGGCAGCGATTGCCCGTACCGGAACCAAAAACCAGAACCCGTTTCATAGTTTTTCTGTCTTCGATACAGTAACTTTGAGTGCGGTGATGTTTGGTCAGACCGTACTGGCAAAATCCTGTATCCAGGCTGGAATCGAGTTTGATGGCAAAGAAGCACACTCTGCATTATATGATACGCAGAAGACCGCTGAACTGTTTTGCTATATTTTAAACAAACTCGCACCTCACCTGCTTGACACTCTGGTGGCGGATCAATAAGATACCGCCATCTTCTAAACGTCCCTATCGTCTAGAGGCCTAGGACATCGCCCTTTCACGGCGGTAACCGGGGTTCGAATCCCCGTAGGGTCGCCATTTTCTCCAAAGCTCTGCGTTCTTGATGTCGATTTCTTCCATCACTAAGCAAAGTGTTTGGTACTGATCAAACCCAACAAATTCAGCCATTTGCATGACTTGAATTGTGTTGGGTTTTCTTTTTCCGCTCTTCCAATGTGATATTACCGTCGGGTCTATCTCTAGCCTATCACTAATGCTTTTCATAGCTTCCAAAACGTCCTTTACACGTTTCTATTAGTTCATTGAGCATTTTCTCACCATTGCATTTGACGTATTTGTCAGGTAGATTTCCTGACAAATATATCAAGTTTTTTTTGTCTAGTCCCTGACACTTTTGTCAGGTTTTACGCAATGAAACAATAACAATGGACTTTTTGATGACTGATCTGACATTTAAAACAAAACCTGAATTTATTCAGGCTGCTTTTGAACAAGTGGCAAAGATCGTTTCAGATCATGCTCAAAATTGTCTTGAATCTTTGACCCCTGCAATCTCTGCTGAAAAATGCCTTATCCATCTAGGTACTGTTGCTCATGATTGGTCTTATGACGCTTCTGTCATTGATGCCTATGCAGAAATAACTAAAGAAGCAAATCAAGAATTATTAGATGCTTTTGGGGATGATCAATGAGAGAAATTCTAGTTTGGGGTAGTTTTTCAATTATTTCTGTCGTTTGTGCAATTGTTCTTTTGAGGATTATGTAATGAATAACTTAGTCGCTCAAATTCAAGAATTTGATAACTCAAATTTATCTTTATCTGAAATCTTCGATAAACAAAAATCTATCTTTGACGAAATTCATGCACATTCTGCTTTTGGTGATATTTCACTTGCTGATGGTCAGACATTAAAAAACATGCTCGATGGCATTGTTAAAAATAAAATTGCTGCTTTTGAAAATTCTATCGTTCAACCAAAGCAAACAAGTAACACTTCTATCCAAGAAATCTTTGTACAAAAAATAGCCAATAGTGCGCAAAACACGGCAGAAAGCACCCCTTTTTATAATATAGGGGTAATATAGGGGTAGCGGATACACAAACACAATCTGAGTCATGGGCTTTTCCACGTCATTTAGATAATTACAAATTAATTTCTACTCCTCAAGGCGTAGTACCTGCCCTCCGTACTGTTCCAATTGCAAATAGTATTGTTGGTCTTGACTGGGTCACATTCAGCTTTTGTCAAAGTACCTTTGGTGAAAAATACGTTCATCTTCAACCTGAACAAGTTCAATTGTCTATTGGTGATGCTATTGAAACTTGGCTTGATCAACTTTTGTTTGAAATCTTCGGTTTTGGTGTAGCTCAAAAACGTGAAAAAGGTATGCACTTCAACAAATATGGCTACGATCTTCAAGATTGTTTAGGCATTGTTCTTTATGGCCATAATAACAAGCGTATTACTGTTCAAATAAACGGTACTGGCTGTGCCCTTGCTCGTAAAGGCTGGAATGAACAACTTTATAAATTTCTAAAGTATCAAGCTAGAAGTCCAAAATTAAACCGTGTCGATATTGCTTTTGATGACTTTGAAAGTGAGTTCGTCTCTGTCGATCTAGCCGATCAATGGGATAATCAAGATTTATTTTGGTGTGGTGGTCGTAATTCAGAAGTAAACCATCTCGGTGATTGGAAGCGTATTAACGGTAAAGGACGTACTTTAACCATTGGTAACCGTTCAAGCTCTAAATTTTTACGTTTCTATGAGCGTGGCAAAAAAGAAGGTGATTCTTTAAGCCTGTGGACACGTGCTGAACTTGAATTAAAGTCAACTGATCGTTATTTACCTCTTGATGTACTTCTTAGCCCTAGTACTTACTTTAAAGGTGCTTATCCTGCTCTTGAGGCTTTAGCAAACCGTTTAAATGATTTTGTCGCTCCGGAAAAATGCGACCTTATTAAAAAACAAGCCAACATCAATGTAGATAAAGCATTAGAAGTTCTTAAAACTCAATTCGGTAAATATATTCGCCAGTTCCGTAAATTTATTAATGATGAAGATTTATTGAATCTCATCTCATCAGATAAGGACGTTGTTCCTAAACGTCTTAACTTCTCACATGCTGCTGTCATGGCTGCATTACGTCTTAATCAACCAATTCAAGCTGCTACTGACGATGAATTTCCATTATTCGTTGGTGTGCCGCTTTTGAACCAATCTCAATATAAGGAATTTATCCATGCTATTTAAAACAACAATGGTTGTCCTTGGTGGCAAATCTTCAAAAGGTGAATACAACGGTGTTCCCTATGACAGTACAACTATTTTCTATAAAGCTGATCTTCAAGAAGGCGATAACTTCGTAGGTGAAGTTGGTGAACAAATGAAATGGGGTACGTCTGCCAATTTGGAAAAAATTAAAGGCTTAAGTTTCCCTCTTGTTGCTGAGGCAACTATTCAACAAGTATCTAACGGTAAAACAACTATTACGATTATTAAGGATTTGGTTCCTGAAAAACCACAAACAAACCAGACTTCAAAGTCTGCTTAGGCTATTTATGAACCTTTTTCAGGCTTGCATTGTCGCTTTCTTAATGTTTATCGCCCTTTTTCTACTTGGTGTTTACGACTAGGAATTTAATTTATGAAATACATATTTATGAATGGTGACAGTCAAACTGAATGTCCTAATTGTGGCAGTTATTTTCATTATCAATACTTGTCTTTTCACTTAACTAAGTGCAATGGCTAAAGGATTTAAGAAATGTCATACGAGTGCAAAACGCTAGTAACTATACAAAACGAATTGCCCGTATGTACTGAATGGCAAGAAGCTGCTTTTTTGCCTGATTTATCTACTGCTGATCGGGATGTCATCCTCCAGTGGGCAATAGGGATTTTCGCATTGGTCTTTGTTGGGCTTTGTTGCACAAAGATTTAAAGATTAGATTTACCCTAAGCGACTCAGGTTTAAGTGACAACTTGGG
>NZ_JBAPXX010000025.1:0-2548 GCF_049284435.1 Acinetobacter sp.
TCATTTTGCTCTTTGGCTCGAGTCTAGCAATATCAGTATTTTAGTTGCTGCTGTGATTGTGTAAGTTTATGAATAAAAATAGATTGTATTTAAAAAAGAAGATTGAGCTTAAAAATATAGCTATCGAATACATTAAAAATAAGATAGATATTTCATGTAAATAATGAACAAAATATCAGCAAATTAACTTTGAAGAAGATCACATTCTTTATGGCTTGCTCTCAAGTCAAAATTAATTTTATCTATTTGAAATTTAAAAATATTAATGTAATTTGGTTTTTCGAAATTGCTGAAAGTATTTGGAAATTTGTAATCAAATCACTTCATCCCTGCATAAATCTGTAGTTTGTAGCCTGAAAAATAGAGTGATTACACTACTTTAATAAACTGTTTTTAAATTAGAAATTTGATTTTGATTTCCACCAAGGGATGTATTGTGAAAAAAATATTCACACTTTTAACGGTTATGGGTTTAAGTACAGCGGTCTGGGCAGATGCGGAGTGGGATTATACTCAGCCTGAGCAATGGTCGACTTTGAGCCAGAAATATTCGGCCTGTAATGGTCTGAACCAGTCACCGATCAATATTGAGCGAACAGTGAAAGCAGAACTGAAACCGCTCAAGTTCAGCTATAACACCATGATTCATGCGATCGAAAATAAAGGTCATACTGTTCAGGTGGATTTTGCGCAAGGTGGTGAATTGCAACTGGATGGCGATACCTTTGTACTGAAGCAGTTTCATTTGCATAGTCCGAGCGAAAACCTAATCAAGGGTAAAAGCTATCCACTGGAAATCCACTTTGTCCATGCCAATGCCAAAGGTGAGCTGGCTGTCGTGGGGATGATGTTTGAACAGGGGCAGGAAAGTCAGATGCTGAAAAGCATGTGGAACCGTTTACCGAAAAAGCAGGGCGAGAAAGTGGTTTTGAAAACGCTACAAGCTGTGAATCAGATGTTGCCTAAGAATCTGGATTATTATCGCTTTAGCGGCTCGCTGACCACACCTCCGTGTTCTGAAGGGGTACGCTGGCTGATTCTGAAAGATATTCAGCAGGCTTCTGCCAAGCAGATTTCGGAATTTGCAAAACTGATGGGACACCCAAAGAACCGTCCGGTGCAGTCCTTGAATGGCCGTGTAGTGCTGGAATAATCAATATGAGAGCGAAAAAGCAGACTTTGGTCTGCTTTTTTTAATTCTGATACAAATTTCGAAAGGGCACACTGAAAAGGACTTTGTGACGAAAGCTGAAAGATTTAAGATAGATATTATTTCTTCTTTGACCTTCTCCTGCCATGCTCTTTGACTTGAAAACCATGATTCAGCCATTCACAGCGCTTTCGCCACAGCAGAAGAAGCTGGATCATCTGATTGATAAAATCGAGCAACAGAAACAGGAATTACAACAATGGCAACAGGCTGAAGAAGAGCTGCAGCAATATACCCATAAAACCTTCATGCCGGTCTACCATGAATTGCATGGTGAGCTGTTCAAGCAGCTGGAACAGCTCTGGAAGCACCTGCAGGAAACCCCATTTTCCAAGGCAGAACTGGTGGTGCTGGATGAAAAGATTCAAGACCTTGCAAATTATATAAAAGACTCTCAGGCAATGTCCGCGCAACAAGCCCATAAAGTGAATGAAATCTTCACTTACTATCAGCAACGTGCCGAACATGCCCAATTCAGAAAAAGCCAAAAGAAAATAAATGAACTGGAAACATTCTTTAAAAATGAGAATCCCTCAGATCTTGCAGATGCAGAAATATTTGAAGAGTGGGAATCAGATCATTTTCAGCAGGCACGTGAGCAAGCCAGATTAAAACGCCAGCAGGAAAAACAGGAACAGGCAACAGCGATGGCAGAGCAGTCATTGAAAACCGTTTATTTAAAAATTGCTGCCATCATTCACCCTGACCGTGAAGTGAATGATGTCAAAAAAATCAAGAAAACTGAATTATTGCAACGTGCCAATGAGGCTTATGCAGAGCAGGATCTGTTTACATTACTGAAAATGCAGCTGCAGATTGAACAAGATCAGGAAGTTTCACAAAAAGGTTTAAGTGCAGAGCAACTAAAGTTTTATCAACTGGCTTTGGATGCCCAGAGCCAGAAATTACAGTATCAGATCGATACATTGATTCATAGATTAGTCTGGTCATCGAAAACCAGAATTGCAGTGAAAAAGGCGAAAGGCAAGGTTCAGATTGCTGACCTGTATAAGCAGATTGACGAAGATACTTCAGCCATAAAACAGCAGATTAAAGTAGAAAAAGAACGGTTGATGTATATCAAGAAGGTGAGTGGCTTGGAGATGTTTTTAAGGCATGGGATGCTTTAACTTAATTAGAATTACCTCTCCCTAACCCTCACTTGCGCTTCGTTTTAAAGCAGTACTTTAAAACTTGCTCAGGAGAGGGAATATCCATTGTGAAATCCATGCAGGTATTAAATCAAATGACGCTCCCTCTCCGTTTGGGCATAGGTATCTACACAATTTCCGAGCTTTGCGTTAAATTGAAGAGCATGCTCTTCAATTTAACATCTCT
>NZ_JBAPXX010000026.1:0-28160 GCF_049284435.1 Acinetobacter sp.
CAGCTGCAACAACTCGATATTCACATTGCCAAAGTACAAAGCAGTGCGCAGGCTTTCGCATTGCAAAAGCAGCAATTACAGCATCAGCTGCAACAACTGGATGAGCAGCTTGAAGAAGATGCCATGCAGAAAGATGATCTGGAAATTGATCTGCATGCCTTGAATATCAAACTGGAACAGGCGCTACCAAATTATAAAACCCTGCAATTCCAGCTAGAAGAATTGAGCGCTCAGTTACATGACTCGCAGCAGCTCAGTCAGCAAGCGCAGCAGGAACTAGAAGTGCTGCGCCGGCAAAATGTGCATACCCAGCAGCAGATTGAATTACTGGAAAAAGATCAGGTATTCCTAAAAGAACAGTCTCAACAAATTACTGCACAAATCGAACAAGCCAAAAAGTTTGTCGATCCGGTACAGCTGGAATTACCTGCTTTACAAAGCCAGTTTAATGAACAGGCGCAGATCACTGGAAAGCTGCAAAAGACTTGGGCCGACTGGCAGATTGAATTAAATCAGGTGCAGAGCAAACAGCAGCAGCTGACCGAACAGCGTCACAGCTTCCAGCAGCAGGATGAAAAACTCCGCACTACACTGGAAGAAAAACGTCTGGCCTGGCAGGCAGCCAAATCTGATTTGCAGCATTATTCTGAACAACTGAAAGAGTTGAATAGTGAAGTAATTTCTGGGCTCGATATTGATGTTAAAGCACATCAGGCGAAACTGGAAAAAGCTCAGGCTCAGTTTGATAAACTCGGTGCAGTCAATCTGGCGGCTTCCGAAGAATATGAAGAAGTGTCAAAACGTTATGAGGAACTGAGTCACCAGATGCAGGATCTGGAAAATACGGTTGAACAGCTACAGGCTGCGATGAAGAGTATTGACCAGGAAACCCGTAAACTGTTTATGCACACGTTTGATCAGGTCAATGCTGAACTGCAAAACCTGTTCCCGAAAGTGTTTGAAGGCGGTGAGGCGAGTTTAAGCCTTGAAGATGGCTGGCAGTCGGGTGTAAAACTGATGGCCCGACCACCAGGTAAGCGAAACAGCTCATTGGCCTTACTCTCTGGTGGAGAAAAGGCTTTAACTGCATTAGCATTGGTATTCGCGATTTTTCGCTTAAATCCGGCACCATTTTGCGTACTGGATGAAGTCGATGCACCGCTGGATGATGCCAATGTGGGACGCTTTTGTAATTTAGTCAAAGAGCTTTCTGAACACGTGCAATTTATTTATATTACCCATAACAAACTTGCAATGATGATGGCGACTGATCTTTTAGGTGTAACCATGCCTGAACCGGGAACATCAAAATTAGTGACAGTTAATTTGGAACAGGCAAAAGAATACGGCCTAGCTGCGGAGGTATAATATGGAAATCACCACCATTATCGGGATTGTTATCGCAATTGTGATTATGCTGTTTGGTATAAGAATGCTGTTCAAAAAACCTGTAGAGGCTGTACCTTCACTGGATGCCAACCTGCATATTGACCCGGATAGCCAGACACCGATCATTCCAAGGCATGTACGTTCTCAGTTGGCACAACAGGATGTCGAATCTGATCGTATCGAGCCAAGCCTGGGCATAGATGAACCGGCTCCTGAAAAGCCTTCAGTATTTCACAAGGCTGAATCAACTCCGGTTGAGCCGACAGCGGTCGAAACTCCTGTAGCTACCCAGTCGAGCGATGTGACAGAGGTTAAAGTGATGGCAACGTCGGTAGCGACAGAAGCAGCCGACACAGCAGTAGAGCAAAAGCCGGCTGCAACAGAACAGGAAAACAATCAGCCCGAAAATAAAGATAAAGCTGCCGAATTCAGTCTGAACAGCAACATCGAAAAAGCAGAAATTTCTGAATTTAATGATGAAAGCAGTATTCTGGATGCACATCTGCATGAGCAAAAAATAGTGGATGAAGAAAGTGCTTTGTCCAATGCTGAAACCATTATTTCTTTGCATATTTATCCGCAAGGCCGTGTACTTTCTGGTGATAAGACCCTGAAAGTTTTACTGAAATATGGCCTGCGTTATGGTGAACTGGCATGTTTCCACCGCTATAGTGAAGATGGTTCAAAACTGCTCTTTTCGGTATTGCAAATGACTGATACTGGGATGGAAGGCTTTGATCTGGAAACACTTTCGACTCAGGAAGTGAAAGGTCTGGCATTCTTCCTGGCTTTACCGCATAGCGATGTACAGAATGCGTTTGATACCATGGACAGTATTTCACGTTTGATTGCACGTGAAGTCGATGGTCTGGTCTATGACCAGAACCAGCAGGAATTTACCCCACAATTACGTGAATTCTGGCGCCATCAGGCAATTGATTATCGTGCTGGACAAGGCACGGAAGTTTAGGCTGCTTTGTTCAATCTCCAAGTTGAATCTGTAGACTGCAATTTTTATAATAGCCAAAAGCTGAATATTCTACAGGGCGGATTTTCCGCCCTTTTTTATGGTGAAATTATGACCCAAGATGCCACTGTCATTGCGCAAATGCGTCAACTGATTCAACTGCTTGCCAAGCATAACCATGCTTATTATGTGATGGATCAACCGAGCATTGAAGACAGTGAATATGATCAGCTCTTTCATCAGCTCAAAGCCTTAGAACAACAATATCCAGATCTGATCCAGTCCGATAGCCCGACCGATAAAGTCGGTGGGCAGGCACTTTCAAAGTTTGTGACCGTAACACACGCCGTGCCAATGCTGTCATTAGGCAATGTCTTTAATCAGGAAGATCTGCTGGCTTTTGCCCGCCGTATTGAAGAACGTTTGCCAAATCAAAAAATTGAATATGATGTTGAACTGAAATTTGATGGTCTGGCCATTTCACTCTGGTATGAGCATGGCGTACTGACGCGTGGGGTGACGCGCGGCGATGGGGAAACCGGTGAAGACATCACCCAGAATGTCAGAACTATTCGCAACCTGCCGAAACTTTTATCATCGGTGAATGGCATCATTCCCGATTTGTTAGAAGTACGCGGCGAAGTGCTGATGCCAAAATCCGGTTTTGAAAAATTAAATGCAGCCAATGCCGCCAAAGGTGAAAAGACCTTTGCTAATCCGCGTAATGCTGCGGCAGGAAGTTTACGTCAGCTAGACCCGAATATTGCCGCATCACGGCCACTGGCTTTTTATGCTTATGGAATTGCCCAGTGTGTCCCGCATCATGGTCAACGCAGCATGTCGGACAGTCTGGAATGGCTGAGTCAGTTTGGTTTTGCTGTAGGTGAGCGCCACTTTATCTGTGACAGTATTCAGGACGTGCAAAAAGTCTATGAACAGATCATTGAGGAACGTGCCAGCCTCAGTGTCGAAATCGATGGCATGGTGATTAAGGTTAATGATCTGAAACAGCAGCAACAGCTTGGTTTCCTGAGCCGTGAACCGCGTTGGGCCACCGCCTATAAATTTCCAGCCGTTGCTGCACTGACTACGGTAGAAAATATTAACTGGCAAGTAGGTCGTACTGGAACCCTGACGCCGGTTGCGCGTTTAAATCCGGTTGCCGTCGGTGGAGTAACTGTTTCCAATGTGACGCTGCATAATATTGGGGAAATTCACCGTCTGGATGTGCGCATTGGCGATACGGTCAGTGTTTATCGTAGTGGCGATGTGATTCCTAAGGTAGAAAAAGTCTGGCCGGAATTTCGCCCGGTTGATGCAGTCGAAGTGCATTTACCTGAACAATGTCCAGTCTGTGATTCACCCGTGGTCATGCCGGAAGGCGAAGCCTTGGCACGCTGTTCCGGTGGACTATATTGTGCCGCGCAACGTATTGAGGCCATTCGTCACTTTGTCTCACGTAAAGCCATGGATATTGAAGGCTTGGGTGATCGTTGGGCAGAATCGTTGCTGCATCTGAATCTACTCAAAGATGTGTCGGATATTTACCATCTGCATGAACATCGTGAGACTTTGCTCGGTATTGAAAAGATGGGGGCCAAATCGGTTCAAAATCTTTTGGATGCCATCGAAAACAGCAAGAAAACCACACTTGCCGCTTTTATCTATGCACTCGGTATTCGTGGGGTAGGTGAAACTACGGCGCGCATGCTAGCCAATACTTTCCAGACGCTGGAGGCATTGCGTCAAGCAGATCTGGAGGCTTTAAAGAAAACTCCCGATGTAGGTGATATTACTGCGGAATGGATTCTGGATTTCTTCCAAGCACCACATAATCTGGAAGTTCTCGACCGTTTACTGGCTGCCGGTATTCACTGGGATGCACCGATTGCACCGACCCGTCAGCCATTGAACGGCGAAAGCTGGGTGGTTACTGGGACTCTAAGCAGTATGGGACGAGATGATGCGACCCAGTTATTGCAAGCCTTAGGTGCGCGAGTCAGTGGCAGTGTCTCCAGCAAAACTAAATGTGTGGTTGCGGGTGAAAAAGCTGGCTCAAAACTGGATAAGGCAGAAAAACTGGGTATCCCAGTGATCAATGAACAACAGTTTATTGGCTTGATGCAAGATTATGGTCAGCTTGAGGCTTAAATCTCAGGATATTTCATGAAAGAATAAGAGTTAAAAAAGCCACCTTCGGGTGGCTTTTTCACTTAATAAGATTAAGGAATATATTTTTTCACGACACCATCATCGAGCAGCTGCTGGAAATGTTCCACCAGACTTTCTTTCACCGGACGATACTCAATGCCGAGCTCATCTTTACTTTTCTGGGCATTAAAGTAAATTGGATAACCCATATTCAGTTCTACAAATTTGCGGCTAAAACCTGCTACAGGCCCGAACATTTTGAAAGCTGCCTTCGGCAATTGATTGCGTGGGAACGGAAACTTATTGCCAAAATGTGCCCGTAGAATTTGGCCCATTTCCATCAGGCTCAAGCTTTCACTACAAATGATATAACGACCGTGCGCTTGTGGATTAAACGCAGCACGGATATGCGCTTCAGCGACATCCTGAACATCGACTACGCCATTCCACATCGGTGGAACGCCAAGCAGGGTCATGCCATTGGCAAACTGTTGCAGGACTTCTACGCTGCCGGATTGGGTATTTGGCGTTAAGGATTGACCAAAAACCAGTGCAGGATTGATACAGATCAGATCCCAGCGATCCTGTGCTTCAGCCATTTCCCAGGCTTTGCGCTCTGCCATGACTTTGGAATAAGGATAAGGCTGATGCGTGGCCGAACTGGTGGTATTCCAGCATGATTCATCAAAACTGTTATTTTCAGTCTGTAGAATATCAATGGCATCGCCATAGGTGGATGCGATACTCGATGTCACGATCACGCGTTTTACGGATGCGGTCTGATTGACACTATTCAATACATTTTCAGTGCCTAACACCGCAGGTTCGATAATATCTTTGACTGCATCTTTATAATTAGTGACCACAAAAGGCGAGGCCATATGAAAGACAATTTCACAACCTTGCATGGCCTGATCAAAAGAGCTCAGACTTAATAAATTTGCCTGAAATAACGTTAAAGTGCCCGGACTGTTATCAGCAATTTTTTCTAAATGGGCAAAGCTTTTACTTTTATTCAGGTCACGTACCGTGGCATGTACGGTATAGCCTTGCTTGAGTAATTTCTGGATGACCCAGCTGGCAATATAACCCGATGCACCGGTAACCAGAACAGGCGCTGTTGTTTGTGGATGTGTCATATCGGAACCGTTGTTGTTTTAAATTTGTGTGAATGATAAGCGAAATTTAAGCACGAAGTACGCCAATTCAGTGATGTTTATACAAAAAGAATGAATCTCTCTGGTCAAAATTGAGATTTACAAATTTTAACGCATGTGTTTATTCGCTGATTTTAGGTTATTGCCAAGAGTAATGAAAATGCAAAGTGTTGTTTTATAAATGGGATTTCATTAAGAACGAAGTGTAAATGCAAGTACTTCTCATTTTAATTATATAAAAATCAAATATTTAACCATGGTTAAGCTTTGCAAATTCAATTGCTTTTCGCCATAATAGAAAAATACAGGTAGGGAGTTATTCAAATGCGCGGAAATCCAGAAGTCGTAGATTATTTAAATATGTTGATCGGTGGCGAACTGGCTGCTCGTGACCAATACTTGATTCACTCTCGTATGTATGAAGATTGGGGATTGACCAAAATCTTTGAGCGTATCGATCACGAAATGCAGGAAGAGTCCCAGCATGCGGATGCGATTATCCGTCGTGTCCTGTTCCTTGAAGGAACACCAAACATGCAGCGCGATGACGTTGAGATTGGCGATGATGTGGTGAGCTGCCTGAAAGCCGATCTAAAACTTGAATACCATGTGCGGGAAAAACTGGCGCAGGGCATCAAGTTATGCGAAGAAAAAGGTGACTATATCAGCCGTGATATGTTACGCCAGCAAATGTCGGATACCGAAGAAGACCATACTTACTGGTTAGAAAAACAATTGCGTTTAATCGAGCTGATTGGTCTGCAAAATTATATTCAGTCACAGATGTAAAACCAGTTGAATAAAAAAACCCAGCACCTGCTGGGTTTTTTATATCTTGAAAATGCTTAGTTGTTATTACTCATAATCCCAATTTTTTTGACCTCCAGCCGTTGTGCTGCAGCCATGACCATCGCAATATGCTTGTATTCAGTGGCACGATCCGCCTTGATTTTAATCTGATCCTGATCTGCCTTTCTCGCAACTGTCTGAAAGAGAACTTCCAGAGCTTGAGGACTTGCTACCGGCTGTTCATTCCAGAAAATCTTGCCTTGCGCATCCAGACGTAATTCCACCAGCTCCGGCGGTTTTTCATCAGTTACAGGAGGCGTTCCATTCGGCAGGTCAATATTAATCGAGTTGTTTGGTAAAGGAATTGTGATAATAAACATAATCAGCAAGACCAGCATGACATCAATTAGTGGCGTCATGTTGACATCTAACATCACATCGTCATCTTGATTTGAACCAACATTCATACCCATAAACTTAATCCCTCTTTGTGCTTAAGGTGTAGCGGGCGGAGTGGTGACAAAAGCAATTTTGCCAATACCCGCTTGCTGGGTCGTACTGATCACCTGATCAATTGCCTCATAAGGTGTTATCTGATCACCACGGATATGCACTTCAGGCTGAGGTCGCTTTTGAGCTTCTGCTTGCAAACGGGTCAGTAAAACCGTCTTATCCGGGATATAAGACTCATTCCAGAAAACATCGCCTGTTTTGTTGACTGCCAGCTGGATGTTTTCCGGTTTGGTTTCATACGGTACATTTCTTTCTTCGGGCAGATCGACTGGTACGGTATGAATGGCAACCGGTACAGTAATCAGGAAGATAATGAGCAGAACCAGCATAATATCAACCAAAGGTGTGGTATTAATGGTTCCAATTACCTCATCATCGCTGTCGTTTGAATTGACCATCATTCCCATGGCTGATGCCTCACTCTTACTTCACGTCACGATTAACAGGATTGTTGGTCGTAATTTCACCGCTGAGTAATACTGCGTGTAAATCCGAACCAAAGGTACGTACTTCTTCCATGACCGCTTTATTACGACGCGTCAACCAGTTGTAGCCGAGTACTGCCGGTACTGCGACCGCAAGACCGATTGCTGTCATGATCAGTGCTTCACCCACTGGACCTGCTACTTTATCAATCGAAGCCTGACCAGAAACACCAATCGCGGTAAGCGCGTGGTAGATACCCCAAACCGTACCAAACAGGCCAACGAAAGGTGCTGTAGAACCGACTGTCGCAAGGAAGGCTAGGCCACCACTCAGATGGTTCTGGATTTTGTCGATTGCACGGGAAATCGAAATGGTGACCCAGGTATTGAAATCAATACGCTCAAGTAATGTACCGCCATGATTTTTGGTTGACTTGATACCTTTTTCCGCAATAAAACGGTAGACGCTAGCTTCATCCAGATTCTCGGTTGCATTATCTAGAGAAGATGATTCCCAGAATTGGTGTTCAGCTTCTTTGGCTTGCTTACGGATCTTGCTTTGTTGTAAGCATTTACTGATCATGATGTACCAGGTGCCGATTGACATAATGACCAGAATGAACAAGGTGACTTTAGAAACCATGTCACCTTCTTTCCACATGGCTTCCAGACCATAAGGATTGTGAGCAGGTTCTTCAGCCGCAGCAGGTGCAGGAAGTGATGGAGGCGTCACTTCAGCCGCTGTCGCTGGTGTTGCCGCTGTTTCCGTTACGGTACTGTTTGGCGTAGCAGACGGTTCGGCAAAAACTGCTTGCAGAGGCAATAAAGTGCTCATGGCAATCACACCGGCAGCAGTCATGTTTTTTAAAGGTTTGAATGATTTTTTCATAGTGGATCTCCTGATTTTTCTTTATCTTTTGTATCTGTTAGTCAAGGACAAATTCATATGGAATGTCATACCAAGATTCTTGCGGCTCGCCATTTTTCATTGCTGGCTTGAAAGTACATAAACTGAAGGCCTTGGATGCTGCACGATCCAGCGCACGACTACCGCTCGACTTTTTCACTTTGGCATCCTGGACCTTGCCGGTGGTATTTACATATACAGAGATCATGACTTCACCTTGTTCTTCATTCATCAGTGCATCACGTGGATAGTCTGGGCGTTTACAACCTGCTTCACCTTGTGTCACCCCACGAGTGACACCAGAGGGTGGAGGAGCTGGTGCTGGAGCGGCTGCGACTACTGGAGCCGGTGCTGCTACCGGACTTGGTGAAGGACTCGCTGCAACGGGAGTAGGTACTGCAACAGTTGTCGGTTGGGTTGGCGTTGGAAGTGTTTTCTGTACAGGAACTACTTTTTCAACCGGTTTCACCTCAGGCACTTGTGCCACTTTTTCCACCATTTTGGGTGGTTCAGGTGGGGTTTCTTTTGGTGGCTCAGGTTCAGGCGGTTTAATATCTTGAATAATCATTAGCTCAACCGGCTGTTCCGTCGGTTTAATGATGTCTTTTGCCATACCAGCCATGAGTATCAGGCCAACCAGGATATGTAAAAAAACAACGACCCCAATACCAGTCAGTTTTTTGGCGGAGTTTTTTTCTAAGTCTTCAAACTTTGTGCCCATCATGACTCCTAGAATTTAAGACAAACAGGAAATAGTGCACTGATGAGAATTTTTTTTGGTTACAGGCAGCATTATTTTTTGTTTGGCTAAAATTAAACGGGGAAAACCGCAAACACCGCTTGGCAGCAGTGTTTGCGAAGTAATTAATTAAAAGAATTTATAGGTACCACGTAAGAAGTAAGCGCGGCCTGTTGGATCGCTATAACGTGGGTCATAACCGTATTGGAAGTTATCCATTACGTCAGAGGCAGGTGGTTCTGCATCGAACATATTTTTAATACCGGCAGTTAACTCCAGATTTTTAAATCCTTTGTAAGTGCCAGAAATGTTGTATACGGTGTAGTCAGCAACATCACGTTCTTCTGAATAGTCTTCATAACCACGAACGAACTGTTGTTCAAACACCATTCTCCAGTTTTCATAAGACCAGTTCACGTTTGCAGTATGTTTCCAGCGAACTACTGCTGGGTCATCATAAACGCCGACATAACCTTCCCACTCACCGCCTGGTTCATCCTGGTAATCCATTTGGATCACATAAGTACCGTCAATACCGAAACCGAAGCGGCCAGTTGACGTCATTGGAGAAAGATAGTTCAAGCTCAAATCAATACCTTGAGTTTTCAAGCCACCTGAATTGAGTAGGTTGGTAGAAATGTAATCGATACGCCCTTCTGCATTACGGACGATAAATTGAGCATATTTTTCTGGCTCATCAAAAATGTCTGCTTCACTAATGGTTCCCACTAAGTTATCAATTTCGATATTGTAGTAATCAGCAGTGAAAACTAAGTTCTTGATTGGTTCAAAGACAAAACCAGCCATGTAAGATGTTGATTCTTCTGGACCTAGTTCAGTATTGCCGCCTTGAGTACGGATAAACTGGGTATTACATTCAGTTTGGTATCTGGTTTCAGTTGGTGTACCGCCCGGGCAAAGAACCGGGTCATCATATCTTGCACCAGTCCAGGTTCTGACCGAAGGAGCATTGACATCATATAAGCTTGGTGCACGGAAACCGGTACTGTAAGAAGTACGGAACATGAGCTCTTTAGTTGGTTCCCAACGTAAGGCCACTTTGGGATTAAAGGTGTCGCCGAAATCGCTATAGTCATCATAACGAGCAGCCAACTGTAATTCCAGGTTGGTCAATAAAGGTACTTGGAATTCAGTGAATAGTGCGCTAATGTCACGATCGCCTGAGCTTTTTGGTTTATTCGGATCAATACCAGAACCTGGAACTTGAGCAACAATTTCAGAATTTACAGTTGCTTCCCAGTCTTGTTTAGAGAAACTACCACCGAGTGCAAAGCCGACATCACCTGCAGGAAGTGCATAGATTGGACGACTCACGGTAAAGTCAATTGTAGTGGATTCTAAAGATGCCTGATTGGTATCGCCTTTGACATCAAAAGTGTTCCAAAGACCTTGATCCTCTGGCGCTTGTGGTCCAAATGGGTTCAAAGTTCCATTATCAAGTGCAGCCTGAACTCGACTACGGTTTAAATAACCACTTACGAAACTATCAGTTGCATCACTTTTTGTGTAAGTGATACCCCCGTTCATGTCCCAACCGTATGCTTCACCTTCGATCCCAGCAAAGATACGGTTCGATTCGTTAATTGACTTAGAAACACGGTTGCCACCTTGTGAACGTAGATACAGTTGCAGGGTGTTAGTCGTTAAACCATCAAATGCTGGGGTAATGCCTTTGCCTGGATAATATTTACTAGCATAAGGTATGGTTACAGTACGGCTATAAACATCAGGCGCGATTGAAGTGGTTACTTCATCACGTGCATAGATATATTCACCAATTGCATTAAAGTTGTCTGATAATTTGAAGGTTGCACGACCTAATGCAGAAAGATTTTCTTGTTCAGGCACAATACCAATAACAGTTTGGGTATTTAAATAACAGAAGCCATCTTCAGGTACAGTATCTTTGGTATTTAAACAGTCATCGCCATAAGGGTTGCCTAATATCCCTTCAGGATTACCATCTTCATCCAGTGGACCACCATTAGGATCGTAGAAGTTTGCAGGGAAAGCATTTGCTGAACTGCCATCAATTCCTAATTCAGGAAGTACCCCACCACGGCGGCTGACTTTACGGTCTTTTGCCCAAATCGTATCTTGTTTTCGGTAATCGATCACACCATAGACATTAAAGCCTTGTTCATCTAGATTGCCATATCCTCCAAAAATCGAAACGTCAAATTTTTCGCCGCCTTTTTCTTCAGGAATTTGGCCACCTAAAGTAATGCCCACGCCTTCATATTGCTTTTTCGTAATAAAGTTGATTACACCACCCACTGCATCTGCACCATAGACTGCGGATGCGCCGTCACGTAAGACTTCAATGCGCTCTACCAATGCGAGAGGGATGTTGTTTAAGTTGGTTGAATCGGTACCAAATGCACTGCTTGCAACACGGCGACCATTAATTAAAACTAAAGTTTTATCCGAACCAAGACCACGTAAATTTGCTGTTGAGCCACTAGTATTACTGGCACCGACATTTTGTGCTGTGACATAACTTGCTTGGTTGGCACTGACTTTCATCAATGCTTCTTCTACAGTGGTTACCCCTTGGTTAACCAGATCTTCACCTTTAATAATCGTGATTGGTGATGCGCTTTGTGCGGCTACACCTTTAATAGATGATCCAGTAACCCGCACTTTCTGAACTTTTGTTGGTTGTTCAGCAGTTGATGCAGTTTCTTCGGCGTGTGCCAGCGAAAGACACATCATGCTTAAGCTTAACGCGCTTAATTTGATGAGTCTTTTGCCAACGGTTGGAGCCCCCATAGATCCGACCAATTTGTTTTTTTTCATCGTAATTTTCACCCTTTTGTTATGTGAAGTAGTGCTGGGAGGACTTAAGCAAAGCGAATGCCAACTTATAAATTATTAATTTTAAAAAACATTAAGTATTTGAAAAAATTGTATTTAATTCGGTTTTTTTGGAGATTTACTAAGTTCTGATGAAGAAATATTAAGAGAGTGGGGTTTAAAATCTGAAGAAAGTCTCTATAGGAAACCATGAGAAAGTAAAAAATAAATATTTAATGAATAAGAAAGGAGTCTAAAATTGAAAGGGAAATTGAATAAAGTTTAATCATGGTGCATAATTTTTACATAAAATATACAATAATTTAATAAGATAATAATTTATATATTTCATTTGCTTATGCGTGTATTTTCTTGAGTTGAAGCATTAGGAGGATGCAATAAT
Organism: Acinetobacter sp.; assembly: GCF_049284435.1. Classification (GTDB taxonomy): domain Bacteria; phylum Pseudomonadota; class Gammaproteobacteria; order Pseudomonadales; family Moraxellaceae; genus Acinetobacter. The sequence goes on from NZ_JBAPXX010000026.1 coordinate 12,258, forward strand.
ATAAAACAGGTCTGATTTATTTTTGTGCAGACTAGGCTTGAAGCTAGATTTTAAGAATAAACATTAAATTAATGATTCATGGAAAATATTATGTTATTGATAATGTTTTAAATGATTAATAAAAATAAGCTTTTCGAGTTAATAACAGGAAAAAATCGTTATTTTTCGAGGATGGCATGAAATTCGCTTTGTTCAGTTTATTCCATCTGTCCAGCTTTGACCCATCCATTGAAGCAAATATGGGATGATGTGTTAAAGACTTCCTATAGCAATAAAACTTCAAGATCAAGAATAGGTACAAATTTGAAATCAGCACTTTTCAGCATGACAATTTTGGCCTTGGCCATGACCACGGTGCAAACCTCCTGGGCAAAATCATCTGCACATCCGGATAAAGTTTTAAACCTGGCTTTTGAAGCGCCTGATGATGGTTTTGATATGGTCAAAACCTATAATTTTTATAGTGGTAGCGTTGCTGAAGCCATTTTTGAACCCTTGTTGCGTTATGATTATCTGGCGCGGCCTGCAATCTTGGCTCCAAATACAGCCGAATATTTACCCAAGGTTGAGCAAGATGGAAAAGTTTATACCTTTAAAATCAAGCCAGGAATTTATTTTAGTCCTGATCCTGTATTTCAGGGCAAGAAGCGTGAACTGGTGGCGCGTGATTATATCTACTCCATGCAAAGGATCATGGATCCCAAAAATCATTCTCCTTCTTTTTCTTTTATTGAGGGAAAAGTCCTTGGGGCAGATCAGGTCATCCAACACGCTAAAAAAACCGGGAAGTTCAACTACGATGCACCGATTCCCGGTTTAAAAGCGCTAGATAAATATACTTTACAAATTACCCTGACCCGTTCCGACCTGAATTTTCCATATATTCTGGCCTATGTGGCTTTTAGTGGTACCGCACGGGAAGTGATCGAACATTATGGTCATCGGGCAGGTCAGCATCCGGTTGGAACAGGGGCGTATCAGTTACACAAATATGTGCCGCGTAGCCGTATTGAACTGACCGCCAACCCGAATTATCGTGGTTTTGTCTGGAACTTTAAGGGCGATGGTTCCGAATGGGATCAACGTATTGTCAAAGCCATGCAAGGCAAGCAGATGCCGCAAATTGGCAAGGTCAAAATCAGTATTATTGAAGAGGAACAGTCTCGCTGGCTGGCTTTAAAGTCTGGACAACTGGACTATGACAAACTGACTGCGAGCGGTGCCGAACAGGCACTGGAAAATAAGCAGCTGAAAAGTGAATACAAGAAAAAAGGCATCCTGCACTATCCCAACAAAGAACCGGAAATTACCTATACCATCATGAATATGCGTGATCCGTTAATTGGTGGAAATTCACTGGAAAAAATCGCCTTACGTCGTGCTCTCGCCTTGTCCTATAACCAGAAAGAAGCTATCCAGCAGTTGTATAAAGGTCATGCCGACAAAGCTGAAATGATTTTGCCAGAGGGAGTGGGTGGACATAACCCGAAGTATAAAAGCAGTATTGCTTATAACCCATTACTGGCCAATAAACTGCTTGACCGCTTTGACTATAAGAAAGGCGCTGATGGTTACCGAACCTTGCCTGATGGCAAACCTTTGACACTAAAAATGAATTCAACTAGCTCAAGCTCTTCGGTGATTTCTGCAGAATTATGGAAAAAGAATCTGGATGCGATCGGGGTGCGAATTGAATTCAAGGTCAGTAATTTTGCTGACAATTTAAAAGAAGCCACCCAATGCAAACATATGATGTGGGGGGGAGCCTGGATTGCGGACTATCCGGAAGGGGAAAACTTTGCCCAGTTACTGTATGGGCCAAATGCGCAGCAAGGCAACCTGAGTTGCTATACCTCAAAAGCCTATGACGCGTTGTACCAGACCGCGATGAAACTGCCGCCGCAGCAGCGGACGCCATATTATGAGCAGATGAACCGTCAGATGGAGGCCGATAATCCATGGATTCTGCACAATACCCGTATACGCAACTGGTTGATTCATCCGCATGTGCAGGGCTTTAAAGCCCATCCGGTGACCAGAGCAGTTTGGCAATATATGGATATTGAACCTGTTAAAAAATAACTTGAGAAGATTAAGAACCAGTATGAATGTGAATAAAAATACTTTAAAAAAACTGGCCAGTGGGGTGTTAGTGGCCGGTTTGATGATGGCAGGGAGTGCACCGACATGGGCTAGCAATCCTGCCAACCCGAATAAGGTTTTAAAAACAGTATTTCTGGCAGCTGAAACCGGGTTTGATCCAGGTTATATCCATGACCGTTATTCGGCCAAGATTAATGCCGCGATTTTTGAGACCTTATATACCTATGACTATCTGGCCTCGCCAGCGAAATTAGTGCCATTGACTGCGGTCAGTCTGCCTCAAGTGAGTGCAGATGGCCTGACCTATACCATCAAAATCAAAAAGGGCATTTACTTTGCCCATGATCCGGTCTTTGGCGGTAAAAAACGTGAACTGACCTCGTATGACTATGCTTATAGCTTGAAACGTCTACTGGACCCAAAGCTGCATTCACCGAACAGCTGGTTGCTGGATGGCCGAATTAAGGGGCTGGAAGCATGGACGGCCCTAACCAAAAAGAATGGCAAAGCCTATGAAAATCCGTTTGAAGGTATTCAGACTCCAGACCGCTATACCTTGGTATTAAAGCTGAATAATCCGGATCAGAACTTCCCGATGTTGCTGGCACATGGGCCGGCCGCTGCAGTAGCTCGTGAAGTAATTGAAAAATATAAAGACAAGGCGGGTTGGGTCATGAATAGGCCAGTGGGAACTGGTCCTTATGTACTCAGCCGCTGGACACCAGGCTCACGGATTATCTTAAAACCAAACCCAGCTTATCGTGGTTTTGTCTGGGACTTTAAAGCCAGTGGTGCAGAAGATCAGGCTATTGTAAAAGCCATGCAGGGCAAAAAAATGCCTCAAATCGGCACTATTGATGTGCGTATTATTGAAGAAGCGCAATCCCGGATGCTGGCATTTAAGAAAAATGAACTGGACCTGCTCGAAATTGAGGGCGATATCGTCGTTCAGGCCCTCGATGGCGATAAATTAAAGCCTGAGCTGGCCCAGCAGGGGGTGAAGCTGTCACGTATTTTAGAGCCATCCATTAGCTACCATTACTGGAATATGCAAAATCCGGTAGTGGGTGGTTTCGCGCCAGAAAAAATTGCCTTACGTCGTGCCATGGCAATGGCATTTTCTGTGGAAAACATGATCAATGTATTACTTAAGGGAGATGGAGCAAAACTGCATATGCCTGTTCCGCCAGGGATAGCAGGCTATTCACCGTCCTATAAAAGCAGTACGCCATATTCGGTCAAGGCAGCCAACATGTTGCTCGACCGCTATAACTACAAGATCGGTGCAGATGGCTGGCGGAAGACGCCTGAAGGTAAACCTCTGGTGATTGAACTGATTACTGGGAATACCAGTCGGGGCCAGCAGCAGGGTGAATTCTGGAAAAAGACCCTGGACAGTATCCATATTCAACTGACCAGTAAGGCTATGCCATTCGCTGAAGGCATCAAGCTGGAAAAGCAATGTAAAACCATGTTCAAGAGTTCTGCATGGATTGCTGACTATCCAGACGCTGACAACTTTATGCAGTTGTTCTATGGCAAGAATGTCAATGTCACCAACAATGCTTGCTTTAAACATCCTGAATTTGACCGTCTTTACGAACAAACCCAGAGCATGCCGCCAGGCCCTGAGCGTGATCTGCTCTATCGTAAAATGACCCGGATTCTCGAAGTCAACATGCCGACCCTGATGCTCTATAGCACCTACCGTAATGCCTTGACCCAACCCCAAGTTATTGGACATAAGTCCCATCCGATTCTGTCTTCAGAATGGATGTATATCGATATTAATACGAAAAAGTAAGAAAAAATCTGGAGATGAATATGAAATTAAATCCTTTAAAATTAAGTATCTTATGTTTAATGATAATGGGGGGGTATCAAGGTGTAGCGGCAGATACCCAAGTGCAGCTGCTGCCATTATTTAAGGCTGCAGAAATTCCGTCTTTATGTGATGCCAGTCTGGCTTCCATGCAAAAAGATATCCAGATATTTGAAAATAAGAAAATTAAAGATAATGCCAAGGCGGGACCTTATCTGGCTGAATGGGATGAGTTGCATGCCAAAGCCCGGGATTTCGGTGCTGCAGTGGGACTATATAGTAATGTCGATCCAGATCCTGCATTGCGTCAGGCAGCCGATGACTGTGAACTTAAAATCAGCAAATACCAGACCACCCTGTATCAGAATCCGAAACTGTATGGACAGTTCAAAAAGCTGAAAGCCAGTGATCCGATTGATCAGAAATTTTTAGAAGACATTCTGGAGCAGTTTGAGAACACTGGGGTACAACTCAGTGCAGAAAAACAGAAACGACTGAAAGAAATTATTGAAGAAAGTACCAAACTGGGGCAGGACTTTTCCAAAAATGTGCGGGATAACCCTGAAAAAGTTGAGTTTACTCCAGCTGAAATGAAAGGCCTGCCAGAAAGTTACATCGCAAATTTAAAGAAAAATGAAAAGGGTAATTATCTGCTTGGCTTTGATTATCCGGAATACCAGCCTTTTATGGAACTGGCAGAAAGTGATGAAGCACGCAAACGCTACCAGACCGCTTACACGCGTCGCGGGACCGAACAAAACCTGCAATTCATGAAAAAAGCCATTGATCTGCGTTATGAAATGGCACAACTTTTTGACAAGGAAAGCTATGCCCATTCTGCGCTTGAATTCCGCATGGCCAAGACTCCGGAAGCAGTGAACGGTTTTCTGGATGAGGTTTATACCAAAGTCGCACCTCTAGAGAAGCAAGATGTCGAGGAATTACGCCAGTTCAAGGCTGAGACTTTAAAAGTTCCGCTAGAGAAAGCAGAAATTACACGCTGGAATCAGGGTTACTGGAGTGAAAAACTGCGTCAGGCCAAATACAAGGTAGACCAGGAAAAATTGCGGGACTATTTCCCGACAGAAGCATCGCAAAAATGGTTATTCGCTATTTCTTCGGAACTCTATGGTATTGAGTTCAAGCCGGTAAAAGTCAAGGCCTGGCATGATGAAGTGGAATATTATGCGGTACATGACAAGGCTACGGGCGAATTCCTGGGCGGATTATATGTCGATAAATACCCGCGTGAAGGCAAATATGGGCATGCAGCTGTCTGGGGAGCTTATGGTGGCAGTACCCTGAATCAGCGTCGTCCGGTATCGGTACTGGTGACCAATTTTAACCGTAAGGGCTTGAACAGCAACGAACTGGAAACCTTTGTGCATGAAATGGGTCATGCCTTGCACGGGATTCTATCGAAAACCCGTTATGCGGAACAGTCTGGTACCTCGGTAGAGCGTGACTTTGTGGAAGCGCCGTCACAGATGTATGAAGAGTGGGCACGCCGTCTGGAAACCTTGTCAAAAGTAGCGGATTACTGTGAGCCGGCATGTCCTCGGGTGGATGCTGCCATGACCGAGCGCTTAAAGAATGTGAAGAATTACGGTCGAGGCCTGCATTATGCCCGTCAGGCTTTATATGCCCAATATGATATGGCCTTGCATGGTAAAGATGCAAAAAACATTGAGCCTTTAAAACTCTGGCAGGATATGGAAGGCAAAACTGCCTTGGGTTATGTCAACGGTCAGCAGTTTCCAGGACAGTTCGGGCATCTGATGGGCGGCTATCAGGCAGGTTACTACAGCTATATGTGGTCTGAGGTCATTGCCCTGGATATGCTTTCATCCTTTGGTGATCAGCTGATGGACAAGAAAGTCGGTGCGCATTATCGCAATACGGTCCTGGCTCAAGGCGGACAAAAGCATGGCGAGCAAATGGTGAAAGACTTCTTGGGTCGTGAGCCGGACAGCAAAGCTTTCTTTAATGAAATTTCAGGAAAAAATTAAGGAAGGCAAGCGATGCTGGCATATATTATTCGACGGCTTTGGCAAATGATCCCGACCATGCTCGGGGTGATTTTGCTGATATTCCTGCTGTTTAACTGGGTAGGCGGAGACCCTGCCTATATTCTGGCCGGTAAAATGGCCAATGCGGAACAGATTGAGAACATCCGTCAGCAACTGGGTGTGGATCAACCATATTACGTACAACTTTGGATCTTTATCAAGCAGATTTTAACCTTTGATTATGGGGTGAGCTGGAGTACCGGGGAGTCGGTGGCACAGATTATCACCACCCGTTTGGGGCCCTCACTGACCATTCTGATTCCACTGACCATTCTGCAAACTATTATTTCTATCATTTTGGCTTTGGGGGTGGCTTCGGTTCGTGGTTCTTTGACTGATCGCATGATCATGATGCTGTGTACGATCGGTATGTCGATCAGTATTCTGGTATACATCATCGTGTTCCAGTATTTCCTGGCTTATGAATTGAGCTGGTTCCCGGTACAGGGCTGGAGCGATAATTTCGCTGACAACCTTTTCAAATACGCCTTGTTACCTGTGCTGATTATGTTGGTGGTAAGTATTGCACCAACACTACGCCTGTATCGTAGTTTCGTACTGGATGAAATCAATCAGGACTATGTACGTACTGCGCGTGCCAAAGGCCTGGGTGAAAACCGTATCATGGGTGTGCATGTCTTGCGCAATGCCTCCATTCCGATTATTACCGATGTTATGGCAGGACTTCCGGCACTGCTGATTGGTGCTTTCCTGATCGAACGTTTTTTTGGTATTCCTGGAATTGGCCGTGAAGTCATTATTGCGGTAGAACGTTCCGATTTTCCTGTGATTAAAGCAATTACGGTCTATGTCGCTGCTGCGACCATGATATTCAACCTGATTGCCGATCTGATCTATAAATGGGTCGATCCGCGTGTACAGTTGAAGTAGGTGAATTATGCTGAGTGCGATATTTAAAAAAGAACAAGCGGCTGAAGCAGCACCTGAATCGGCTTCAACAGGATTATGGCAACTGGCCATGCGCCGTTTGAAACGTGACCGGATTGCCATGTTTTCCCTGTATGTGGTGCTTTTTTATCTGCTGCTGCTGGTGCTGTCAATGAGCGGCCTGATTGCCAAAGACTGGAATAAAGAAGTGGCGGTCAGCTATGCACCGCCGAGTTTTATCAGTGCGACGCCAGTTACGGCGGCATCTGATACAGAGCAGGGCGCAGAATCTGTGCCTCTACCGGTCAATCCAGTTGATCCTTTAAAAGATGTCATTGCTGAATTGAATGCTGAAATTGCGGCTGAGCAGGGTGCAGGTGCGGGCATCGATTATTATGGAGTGGTCGATCCGCTGGCAGAAGACATGAAGGCCATTAATCAGGAGCTCGGCGGCCAGCTGATGGATGAAAGTGGGGAACTAAAGCAAAGTCTGGTCTTCGGCGCCGATAAATGGGGTCAGGATGTTTTACAGAAAACTATCAAGGGGGCTGAAACCTCGATTCTGGTTGGACTGATTGCAGCCTTTGTCGCTGTACTTATTGGGACTGCACTGGGTGCAATAGCAGGTTACTTTGGTGGTTGGGTCGATGATGTCCTAAACTGGTTTTATAATATCTTTACCTCGATTCCCTATCTGTTGCTGGTATTGGCCATTGCCGCAGTGTTACAGCAGAAAGGTATTTTATCAATCATCCTGATTTTAGGTCTGACTGGCTGGACCGGGGTCTTCCGTTTGGTTCGTGCCGAATACATGAAACATACGGCACGTGAATATGTGCTGGCTGCCAAGGCGATTGGAGTGAGTAATATGCGTCGTATGTTTGTCCATATTTTTCCCAATGTCAGCCATATTGCCCTGGTACAGATGTCTATTCTGGTGGTGGCATTTATCAAGTCTGAAGTCATTTTGAGCTTCCTTGGTTTCGGTGTGCCTATCGGGGTAGTGTCATGGGGCAGTATGCTAAATGAAGCGCAAAGCGAGCTGATTTTGGGTAAATGGTGGCAACTGGCGGCAGCCTCAATCGCCATGGCGGTATTGGTGACTGCTTTCTCGATGTTTACCGATGCACTCCGTGATGCATTAGATCCAAAACTGAAATAGGAGCGCAACGATGTCTGAAATCAATCCAAGCACAGCACCTGCGTTACTTCGCGTAGAAAATCTGCGAGTCAGTTTTAAAGGTGAAAATAAAGAATATATTGAGACCGTAAAAGGGGTTTCTTTCGAGATTCCGGCCAATACCACGGTTGCACTGGTAGGTGAATCGGGGAGTGGCAAGTCGGTTACTTCCCTCGCTACTATGGGCCTGCTTCCAGCAGAAAGTGCACGTATTTCAGAAGATAGCCAGATCATCTTTGAAGGGAAAAACCTGCTCAAGCTTAAAACCCGTGAAATGCGCCAGATGTGCGGCAAAGACATTGCCATGATTTTTCAGGAGCCAATGTCTTCGCTAAATCCGGTATTTACGGTAGGCATGCAGATTGCAGAAATCCTGCAACTACATTTGAGCATGAATAAAAAACAGGCGCGGCAACGTACCCTGGAGCTGCTCAAAGAAGTGGGGATCCCTGCGCCAGAAACTAAAATTGATGCCTATCCGGGGCAGCTTTCCGGTGGACAGCAGCAACGCGTCATGATTGCCATGGCCATTGCCTGTGAACCTAAACTGTTGATTGCAGATGAACCGACCACAGCTCTGGATGTAACTATTCAAAAGCAGATTCTGGACTTGCTGGAATCGCTGCGGCAACGTCGTCAGATGTCGATGCTGTTTATTACTCATGACTTGGCGTTGGTCGGTGAGATTGCTGATCAGGTGATTGTGATGCGGCATGGGGAAATCCGTGAACAGGGTCCGGTTCGGGAGGTGCTGGACCGGCCTCAAGACATGTATACCAAAGCCTTGTTACACTGCCGTCCACAATTGTCGCAACGCCCGTTACGTTTGCCGATGATCAGTGATTTTATGAAACAGGATGGTTCAACCTGGCTGGAGGATATCCGTCTGAACACTCAGCTTCCGCAACGTTCACGTGGGCTAAATGGCGGAGAGGAAATTATTCTGGATGTACGGGATCTGAAAAAATCTTTTTATAGTCGTAAAGGTCTGTTTGGTAAAGATGAATTTCAGGCAGTAAAAGGAGTTTCTTTTCAGCTGGCCAAAGGCAAAACCTTAGGGCTGGTCGGGGAATCCGGTTCGGGTAAAACCACCATCGGTTTATTGTTAATGCGTCTGCAACAGGCTACGGGCGGTAAGGCACTGTTTCAGGGTCGGGATATTCTGGATATGTCTGAACAGGAATTTACCCAGTATCAACGTAAAATCCAGATCATTTTCCAGAATCCATATGCTTCTTTGAATCCGCGCTTTACCGTAGGGCAAATCCTGATGGAACCGATGCAGATTCACAAGATTGGTCAGGATGATGCAGAGCGCAAACAAATGGCCTTGGATCTGCTGGAACGGGTCAGCTTGCCTGCACAGGCTTTTTATCGTTATCCGCATGAGTTTTCCGGTGGTCAGCGTCAGCGGATTGCAATTGCACGTTGCCTGACCTTAAAACCTGAGATTTTAATTTGTGATGAATCGGTCTCGGCGTTGGATGTATCAGTACAGGCACAGGTGCTGAATTTACTGCAAGATTTACAGGATGAATTTGGACTGAGCTATATCTTCATTTCACATGATTTGTCGGTGGTGAAATATATTTCAGATCAGATCATGGTGATGAATCATGGGGAACTGGTTGAAATCGCCAATTCAGATGAACTGTATCAATCGCCACAGCATGAATATACCAAGCGTTTACTCAGTGCTATTCCGCAGGGGATTCCAAAAAGTGCCTGATTCATAAGACATAAAAAAGTCAGGCAATTGCCTGACTTTTAGTTTAATTAGAGCTTAAAACTTTTTAAAGCCTTTGTTGACGCCATATGGACGACGCGGCGCATTTTCATCACGCTCTTCGCGACGACCAAAACCTTGATCTGGACGGTTTTCACGACGTACAAACTGAGTGCCATTCTGGTTTTCAGCTCTGTCACGACGACCATAAGCATTGTCATCACGACGCTCACGGCCAGTGTTGTTTTGTGGTTGCTCATCACTGTCACGACGCTGCTGACGCAAGAAACCGCCACGGCGTGCAGCCATCGGTTTGTCCTGCATACGCTCGTTACGACGTTTCGCCATACCAAACAAGCCAGTGCCTTGACGTGGCTTCAATTCCACAGCTTTGGTCAGGTTGTCGATATCGTTTTTATCCAGTTCAATCCAGCGACCAGTACGCAGTTCACGTGGCAGAATCACAGTACCATAACGGGTACGCAGTAGACGGCTAACCTTCAGGCCTTGTGATTCAAAGATACGACGTACTTCACGGTTACGACCTTCTTTCACCACGACCTGAAACCAACGGTTGATCCCGTCACCACCGAGTTCAGAAAAAGATTCGAATTTTGCCGGACCATCGTCTAGCACCACGCCTTTGAGCATGTTGTTGCGAATTTGTGGCGTTACTTCACCCATGACACGGACTGCATATTCACGTTCGATTTCATTCGATGGGTGCATCAAGCGATTCGCAAGTTCGCCATCATTTGTGAACAAGAGTAGACCGGTCGAGTTAATATCCAGACGACCGACCATCACCCAGCGATCGCCTGGAATAGCAGGCAGCTGTTCAAATACGGTCGGACGGTTTTCAGGATCGCTACGTGAGCAGATCTCGCCTTCAGGCTTGTAATAGATAATGACACGACGACGGATTTCGTCTTCAATCTGGAAGGCAACTTTACGACCATCGATGCGAAGCTCATCACCTGGTTCGATTCGTTCACCCACTTGGGCAATTTGCCCGTTGACACTTACACGACCCGCGGCAATGACTTCTTCCATATAACGGCGAGAACCCAAACCAACGCGTGCAAGCACCTTTTGCAACTTTTCACTCATGACAGCATAACCTTAGAAATAATTATCAACAGTTCACCTATTTATGACTTCGGTACATTCGCATCGAGGGCCATAAAAGCTTCCTTGGCATCCTGCAGGGGAGGCAATTGGCCCAAACTATTCAGGCCAAACGCATTTAAAAATTGTGGCGTTGTCATTAACAACGCAGGTCTTCCAGGGAGTTCACGAAATCCGGACTCTTTAATCCAGTTCCAGTCAAACAGCGTACGCAGGTTTTGACTGTTATTCGTGACACCACGAATCTGTTCAATATCCGCTCGAGTCACTGGCTGGTGATAAGCAATCACCGCAAGTGTCTCTAGTAATGAAGGCGACAAGCGAGCCGGTCGCTCAGGCCAGGTCTGTGCAATAATATTACGATATTTTGCACGCACTTGAAAACGATAACCTTGTGCTGTTTCAATCAGTTCTATCGAACGGCCATGCATCAGCATGGAAAGTTGTTGTAAATACTGACGTAATTCCTGCTTGCTATAGCGATCCTGAAAAGCTTCTTTCAGACGCGCCAATGAAACCGCAGAGTCACTGGCAAAAATAATGGCTTCAAGCTGTATCAATACTTCATGCAGATTATCTTCTGCAGATAACAGCGTATTTTGATCGAGTGTCATTGACTGGCTCCTTGAATCGCGAGCGCGGCTTCAATACCTGTAGCAATAATCTGAATTTTTTGTTGTCGGGTTAGTTCCAGCACCGCCATAAAGGTCACCACCATACCCATACGGCCTTGGCTCGGTTTTAACAAGTCCTTAAAGCTGAGTACTTCGCCAGTTTCAATACAACTTTCAATATAGGCAATCCGTTCTTCTAACAGTACCGGTTCCTGTTGTACCTGATGAATCACGGGTTCAGGACGGTTAAATATACAGAGCAAGGCATCACGCAATAAATCGCTTGAATAGCCTTCATTCGGCTGCTGGATTTCGCCCAGAGTGACATTGGTGGTAAAGGTGTCACGTTCCAGAATTGGCATCTGACCCAGACGTTCTGCTGCCTGTTTAATTCTTAAATAATTTTCTAAACGGTCAATCAGTTCTTGTTTTGGATCCTGCTCAATCGCAGCCAGGCTTTTCGGTTTCGGCAACAGCAAACGCGATTTGAGATCTGCCAGTAAAGCCGCCATCACCATATAATCGGCCGTCAGCTCGATATTCAGGGATTTCATCGCGTCCATATAAGACAAATACTGTGCTGCAATCGGCGCGATATCGACCTGTAACAGATCAAAACCGTTTTTTTGAATCAGGTAAATTAAAAAGTCGAGTGGGCCTTCAAAATGTTCTAATAAGATTTCAAATGCCGCTGGAGGAATGTACAGATCCTCTGGAATAGTATCCTGCCATTCATCCAGAACCCGAATGTGCGGAGCAGATTCCATAGTGTTATGGATAATTTGAGTCATTACAATTATAGGCCACGCGAATTTTCAAAGGCATGCAAAGGCTTGATTTTCGGTATCTGATCGAAAGAAAAGCACAGGAATTAAGTGTTGTCATTGTACTGGAAAAGTAACTTTAAATAAATTAAATAAGCCGTCAAAGCCATAAAAACTTAAAAAAATAATGGAATTTATCTGGGATTTAAAAATAGCAACGAGAAAAATGACAGAACATAGCGGGAAATGCTGCGGTGATCTTCACGTTAAATTGGCTCTTATAATTAAGCGTATATGGTAGATGATGTCAGTTGATTCACTTAAAAAACTTGATCAAATTAGAGGTTCTCATCAAAAAAGGAAATAAGCTAGCCAGCAGATATTGAGTGATTTTCAAACGGATTTCCCATTAAAAAACATGAAATTAATAAGTATTAATAAAATATTTCCCTATAATTTTTGGTCAAAAAAACCGCTATACTCCTGAAAAATAGTCAAGAATCACAAAAATCAATAAAAAGGTGAAGAAAGCATGCCATTTATTCTGGTTGTTATTGGGATGATCGCATTCGGGGGATTTTGGGCTTATCCCAAATATCAGATTATGCAGCTTGAAGATGAAGCACGAACAGGACTGAAATCAGGGGGATTCTCAGCTTTTGCGGAACAGGCCCGGCCTGTCATGCAGGCCATGAAAATGGACTTTAGCATCCTCGATCAATATCCTAATATCCGTTTTTACATGCGGCATATGGCCTATGAGGGCGACCAGCTGGATGAGCGGATTAAACTGGACATGCAGGCCATGTCTTGTGAGTCAATCAATTCCTTTAAAGTCATGGAACCCAAGGCACGCACAGCGATGCTGAATGTACTGGAAGAAGATCAGATTATTTTTCATGTATATCTGAAAAATAAACTGGGTGAAGAGCTCATGCATCATGAACAGAAGCTATCGCAATGTCCAAATTTCATGACGGTTCGTCATTATGAACGTAGTTCGGATTCTTAAACAGTTTTTGGCAACCACTGCATACTTGTCGAATTGAAAAGAATAAAACACCGCAACATCTCACGATGGACTATTTTTATATTTTCACAGAGAGGAAGGACTTTGTTCCTTGGCCGCAAACTCAATGAGGCGCTGGCAAGTCTCTGCCAGACATACGTTCTGCTTCGAATAGATCTGTAACAGCTGTCTAAGTAGACTTAACTTCAGGAAAAATTGGTATTCCGTATGGTCAATGTTCAGAATGAGATTGGCAGAAGGATGTGCTTCGACCATGGCTGCCTTGGATTGCAGTGTCCAAGGCAGTTCTGCATAGATCAGATCCTGTGCAGAAAATTCATGCTGATTCAGCAGGAGATAAAATAAATCCATTCATTCTGACTCCTTCAAGGTTTGTAGGAAATTCTCAGACCTCATTTATTCAAAGGCGCTGATATCTCCCATACCACGACGAATCACTTCTGGATGATCAGCGGATAAATCTACAATAGAAGTCGTGCTCAACGTGCCTAAACCACTATCTACAAAAACATCAATGCGTTTGCTCAGCTGCATTTCAATATCATAAGGATCATCGAGTGGGTCGGTCTGACCCGGTAAAATCAGGGTAGAGGTCAACAAAGGCTCACCGAGTTCTTTGAGCAGCATCTGACACACTTGATTATTCGGAATGCGTAGACCAATGGTTTTCTTCTTGGGATGCATCAACCGACGCGGCACTTCACTGGTCGCAGGTAAAATAAAGGTCGTGATGGCCGGTGTATTATTTTTCAGCAAACGGTACATGGCATTGTCCACCTTGGCATAAGTGGCAATATCGGACAAATCACAGCACAGAATCGCATATTGATGCTTTGGGCCCAGACCACGAATTTGCGCAATCCGCTCCATGGCACTCTTGTTCCCAATCTGGCAACCAATCGCATAGGCTGCATCAGTGGGATAGACCACCACATCACCCGCACGGATACGTTCCACTGCCTGACTGATTAAGCGGGGTTGCGGATTGTCTGGGTGTACGCGTAAATGCAGCATAGAGACTACTCCAAGCTTGGGCTGATGGCTTATTATGTGGCGCTATGGCGACGTCTGGCAATCACAAAAAAGGTAGATTTGTGTAATTTAATCAAGCATTTCACGTAGAAATTCATCAGATTGTAAACTTTTGCCAGCTCGTGTACAGGCACAGATAGATTGAATCAGGCGTTGGGCATCACGTGGCAGTTTGGCTGTGCCGTTAAAATAAGCCTGAACTTGGGCATAGACATGATCTTTAAAGCTGGTGCCATCACCGCCGTCGCCAGTCAGGTTATCCAAAGAAACCCGGAATTTACGGCCAAAAGCCTGGGCAAACATCCACTCAATTGCCTGTGGTTTGATTTCGACCTGTTCAAATAAAGCCTGCTGTTCGCGGGTACGACCATCCGGTGCATACCAGTAACCTAGATCAGGCAACAGGCGGCGTTTGTCTCCGGCAATGGTCCAGTGGCTGATTTCATGCAGGGCACTATTAAAGAAACCATGGGCAAACTGGATCCGGGCAGGACTATCTGTACTTGCAGGGAAATATTCTGGTTCAAATTCGCCCCGTACTAAAGTGACATTTAAATGGGAAAACCAGTGATTAAAGTGTAAGATGAGCCAGTCCACCTGCTGCGCTTCTGACGATAAATTCGCCCATGGCGAGAGTTGCACTTGTTGTGTTGAACTGTCAGAATCAAGGCTTGGAATTGTGCTAACGAGTGATGAAACATTCACTTCTGTTTGCGGCTGCAACAGATGCATGACTTGAGTTACCCAAATGGTCTGTCGAAATAAGTACAAAATTGTATCTTAATCTTTGACAGAGTACTGATGAATTTGTAGAATTGCCGCCTTAATTATGTCAGCAAATACCTTTCCGGCACAGATTGAGCCGTTTAAATGGGCTGAACAGGGCTTTAAATGGTCAGGTCAACTGCCTTTATCCCGCTTTGTTCGTATCGCTCGTGAAGCTGTTGGATCAATTGATGATCAATTGATTAACATAGACTGTAAGCTATCAATGGATGCCTATCATCGTATTGCATGGCTAGATGGTCACGTTGAAACAAAAGTTCCTATGGAATGCCAGCGTTGTCTGGAAACCGTAGAAATTGAACTGGTTTCTTCGTTCCATTTGGCACTTGTGGATGATGAGTCACTGATAGAGCGCTTGGATGAGGATGCTGATTTCATCGTCCTAGGTGAAAGTGAAGCAACGACCAAAGGTGATTATGATGCACCGGCGACCGCTGATTTACTCGCGCTGATAGAAGATGAACTGTTATTGTTGATGCCGTTGTCGCCTAAACATGAGTTTTGTGAACATAAGCATCAACCTGCCGTAGAAGAAGTGGCCGAAGAAAAACGGGACAACCCGTTTGAAGTTTTGGCTGCTTTGAAGGGTAAACTTAACTAATTTTTGTGTTATACTCTTGTGTATAAGACAATCGAATTTGTTCTGATCCATTTTTTCGATCTTTGTAAGGAGCCATCATGGCCGTTCAGCAAAACCGTAAAAGTCGCTCTCGCCGTGACATGCGCCGTTCACATGACGCTTTAACCGAGAATGCATTAAC
>NZ_JBAPXX010000027.1:0-9402 GCF_049284435.1 Acinetobacter sp.
GCACGCCAGCACCTAAGGTGAGTTTAGGCAGGACCTGGTAGGTGCTCCACAAGTTGGCGCTGTGTTTGGCCACGAATGGAAGCGGACGACCTTCTTGGGCAACACTATTGTAAGCCGCTTTGGTTAATTCGCTATCTAGATAGCTATAACCCAAAGCCATTTCCCACTTATCGGTGATATGACCGGTTAAGCCCAGCTCCAAGCCATCTACTTTACTTTCACCGGCATTGGCTGTGGTGTTTGCATCTACGGCAATACGCGTATTCTGTTTTTCAGTACGGAAAATAGCGGCAGTCGCATTGGCACGGTTATTCCAAAGACTCCATTTGGTACCAAGTTCATAAGTACGCGCTTCTTCTGGGTCCAAAGCCTGATTGGATGCTGAAAGACCATCCACGTCTGCATCCATACCTACAGGGTTGGCAGCAGTTGCGTAGCTGGCATAAATACTGCCATGTTCGCTCGGACGGAATACCACACCAGCTTGATAAGAAAAGAAATCAGAGTCGTTGTTGTAAACAGTTCCGGCAGGAGTTGTCGTACTACCCGCAGTGTAATCTTTATTGAATTTTAATTCGGTATCAAATTTATCCCAACGTACACCTAGATTGAGTAACCAGTATTTATTGAACTCGATACTGTCCAAGGCATACAGGGATACAGTTTCATTGGTGGAGTTTCTTTGCTTGGTATTCGGTGTTGTTGTTCCTAACCAAGGATCATTTGGAGTAGGATTGTTCAGATCTGTACACCAGCCATTAGAATTTGTACAAGTTGAATTAAAACCAGAGGTTGTAACTTGAGCAACACCATCTTTAGTAATGTAACCCGGATAGGTCATATTGTAGGTGCCACGGTCGGTTTCTTCGTGGCTATATTCTGTACCCACGTTGAAGCTATGGGTCAGAGCACCTGTTTTAAACTTGCCGGCCAAGGATAATTGATTGGAAAATGCTTCAGTTTCACGAATAGACTGGGTGGCACGACGGTAAACTTTACCATTATAGATGTTGCCTTTAGAGTCATCCGGGTTGGTATAGATGTAATCGGCTTCTGAATGGCTAAAAGTGGCCGTATTGCTCACGGTCAGGTCATCATGAAAATCATGTTCGAGTTTTAAAGAACCGATATGGTTTTCGCGTTTGTCAAAATCACGATCTTTCCAGCCATAGTACGAGCCTGCTTTGACATCAACAGGTTTTCCATCGCCTTTCACTGCATCTAAAGGAATATGAGATTTACGGGTAACCCCATCATTTTCATAGATATTCGAGTTATTAAATGGAATACCTGAGTCCGGTTCATCATTGCTTTTAATGAAGTAATAACTCAAGGTTGCACGGTTTGGGCTACCTAGGCCGAAAGCGATGCTTGGTGCAAGGCCGACGCGCGCATATTCCGCACCATTTGCTTGGCCCGGTTTTTCATGTTCATGACCCATCACAATCACACGACCCGCGATGCCATTGCCGAAGTCTTTGTTAGCATCCAGTACGATTTGTTTATAATTATCAGTACCGCCTTGTACGCTACCTTGATATTCATCACCTTCATGAGCCACTTTTGGAATCATGTTGATACTACCACCGATCCCGCTTCCGCCCGTCAGTGCAGAGCTAGAACCTTTAATTACTTCAATCTGTTCGATTGCAAACATATCACGCGTTTGAGTGGTTGAATTACGTACTCCATCAACATAAATTGCACTTTGTCCGTTATAACCGCGGATATAAGGAATATCAGTATACGGAATACCTCCTTCACCTGCACCCAGAGTAATCCCTGGTTCATTACGTAAAGCTTCTTGCAGCGTATTTGAATTGGTTTCTTTGAGCAATTTTTGTGAAAGTACAGAAACTGATTTTGGAGTATCGCGTAACGGTGCAACGAATTTGCTGTTGGCAGACTGGTCTACTTTTAGGCTCGATTCTTGTTCAGCTTTTACCTCTTGATGGATTGTATCAAGTTTGATCACATTTTCGTCAGCAATCGCATTTGCTGCCATTAAAGAAAGGGAAGAAGCAATTGCTGAAGATACAATCTTTTTGCGAGTCTTTATGTAGTTCATGATAAGAGGATTAATCTAAATTCAGGTACGCAAATAATAATTATTATTGTTATCATTGCCATGTTTTTGTGATTGGTATTGTCGATAGTTTTAAAAATAAAATTGGAAAGTTGAATGTAATAAAGTAACAAGTCCATCTTAAATGTATGTTTTGAATGAAAATTGATAAATTGGCAGAAATCTTTACATCTGATTGGTAATAATAATACTCATTTAAACTTGTAAATTCATATTTTCTCGAATAGATGAATTGCCTTGGTCCTGCCGATACCTTTTGTTAAATAAAAAAGCAAACTGCAAAGGTATTACTCATCATGAAACGCTATCCTGAAAACTTTAGAAGCTTAGTATAAGTCAGCACGGCTAGGTTTGAATGTATGAGGTCTGAATGCAAAAGTTATGAAGCACAGATATTTTGCTGCAGCATCATCTTAATAGCCGGGTGAGTCGAAATCCGGTGCAAGGCGCGGCCTTGGCCATAATCCTGCTCTGTTTAAGTTTTTAAAAGCGCAATATCCCGCAAAAGCGACTGAAAAGAACTGGAACTCGAGCGTATTTTTTGTATATCTCTAAATGTTGTCATATAATGTGGCACATTTTTATAAACCTGTTATTACCTAATATATAGAGGAAGCCATGCAAGTAACTTCTGAAGCGGTTTCGGGCGTTGCCCGTCGTTTAAATGTTTCTGTACCGACGAGCCGTATTAATGAGCAATTTGAAGCTCGTTTAAAACGCACTGCTAAAACTGCGAAGATCAACGGCTTCCGTCCAGGTAAAGTACCTGTAAACGTAGTTCGTCGTGAATACGGTGCGGGTATCTACCAAGAAGTAGTAAACGATATTATTCGTGACACAGTTTTCGAAGCGATCCAGCAAGAAAAAATCAATGCTGTGGGCATGCCAAACATCGAAAAAACTGAAATGAAAGACGACGCGCTGGTATATACAGCGACTGTTGAAGTTTATCCAGAAATCGAAGTGAAATTCGACGGCTTGGAAGTTGAGCGTAAAGCAGCTGAAGTAAACGACAAAGACGTTGAGAAGATGATTGAAAATCTTCAAAAACAACGTGCTGCTTGGGCTGAAACAAAAGGCATGGCTAAAAAAGACATGCAAGTAACTTTTGATTTCGAAGGTTCAATCGACGGCGAAAAATTTGAAGGCGGTTCTGCGGAAGACTTCAAACTAGTACTTGGTTCTGGTCGTATGATCCCTGGCTTCGAAGACGGTATCGTTGGTATGAAGAAAGGCGAAGAGAAAGTTATCGATGTAACTTTCCCTGAAGACTACCAAGCTGAAAACCTTGCTGGTAAACAAGCTCAATTCAAAATCACTGTGAAGCTTGTTGAAAAACAAAAACTTCCAGAAATCGATGCTGAATTCCTGAAAATCTTCGGGGTATCTGAAGAAGAAGGCGTTGAGAAATTAAAAGCTGACGTTCGTAAAAACATGGAACGTGAAGTGAAGAACGGCCTTCGCAACCAAGTGAAAGGCGCGACTTTCGATGCACTTGTAGCTGCAAACGAAGTTGAACTTCCAGCTGCTATGCTTGCTCAAGAAATTGACCGTCAACGTCAACAAATGATCCAGCAGTTCACACAGCAGTTCGGTGCTCAAGGCGCGAAAGCATTTGATTCAAGCATGCTTCCAGACGAATTGTTCAAAGAACAAGCTGAAAAATCTGTAAAACTTGGCGTACTTGTAAGCCGTGTTTTAGCTGATGCGAAAATCGAAGTAGATGCTGCACGTGTTGAAGCGTACATCGAAGACATGGCTTCTTCTTACGAAGATCCAAATGAAGTGATTGAATACTTCAAAAACGATGCGCAACAGCGTGCTCAAATCGAAGCAGTTGTACTAGAAGACCAAGTTGTTGATTACATTTTGGCTTCTGCTAAAGTAACTGAGGCGACTGTAAGCTATGAAGACTTATTGAAAGAGCAACAAGCTCGTCAACAAGGCTAATTTAGCTTTCGATAAAAAAGGCGCTTAATGCGCCTTTTTTTCATATTGATGCCTGAAAAAAGCATTTCTGTTTTTCACAAAACTAATGCAAAAAATATAATGGATTTGTTGGCGAATTTTTTGCAATTTCAGTGATTATCCCTCATATTGTGATTATGGGTTAGGTCACAAAAAATTTAGGAATAAATAAACGTATGTATGTTCCAACGATTGAAAACGCTTTAGTGCCAATGGTGGTAGAACAATCCTCTCGTGGTGAGCGTTCTTTTGATATTTATTCACGCCTTTTGCGTGAACGTGTAATTTTTATGACGGGCGAAGTTGAAGACAACATGGCGAACCTGATTGTTGCGCAAATGTTGTTTTTAGAGGCGGAAAATCCAGATAAAGATATTCATCTATATATCAATTCACCAGGCGGTTCGGTAACTGCGGGTATGGCGATTTATGACACCATGCAGTTTATCAAACCTGATGTCGTAACGTACTGCATGGGTCAGGCAGCATCAATGGGTGCGTTCCTGCTGAATGCCGGTACCAAAGGCAAGCGTTATTGCCTTGAAAATGCCCGTGTCATGATTCACCAGCCATTGGGTGGTTTCCGTGGTCAGGCTTCAGATATTGAAATTCATGCACGTGAAATCCTGTTTATTAAAGAACGTTTAAACCGTTTAATGGCTGAACATAGCGGTCAGGATTACGAGAAAGTTGCACGTGATACAGACCGTGACAACTTTATGACTGCTCAGCAAGCGAAAGAATACGGTCTTGTGGACGAAGTTTTAACTAAACGTCCATAAGTTTTAAAGATTGAGATAGTGGAGTAAATATGTCCGAACATCCTCAAGGACAAAAGCATTGTTCATTTTGCGGTAAAACGCAGTCTGAAGTCGGGAAGCTGATTGCAGGCGAGGACGCATACATTTGTAACGAATGTGTGGACGTATGCTTAGATTTGGTTCAAACCAGTCAGCAGGTGGAAACCAATGATTGGGCCAATCGTCCTTTGCCGAAACCGCATGAAATTCGTGCGGCCTTGGATCAATATGTGATTGGTCAGGACGTTGCGAAGAAAACCTTGTCAGTAGCGGTTTATAACCATTACAAGCGCTTGAAAGTGCAAAATAATGGCAAGAAAGCTGATGATTCAGTCGAGCTTTCAAAAAGTAATATTATGTTGGTTGGTCCGACAGGATCGGGCAAAACCTTGCTTGCACAAACGCTGGCACGTCTTCTTGATGTTCCATTTGCGATGGCAGATGCAACGACACTGACCGAAGCTGGTTATGTGGGTGAAGATGTAGAAAACATCGTACAGAAGCTTTTGCAAAAAGCAGATTACGATGTGGAAAAAGCGCAAAAGGGGATTATCTATATCGATGAGATCGACAAGATTACCCGCAAGTCTGAAAACCCATCCATCACGCGTGATGTATCGGGTGAAGGTGTTCAGCAAGCATTATTGAAAATGATCGAAGGCACGGTTGCATCAATTCCGCCACAAGGTGGACGTAAGCATCCCCAGCAGGAATTTATTCAGATTGATACCTCGAACATCCTGTTTATCTGTGGTGGTGCATTCTCAGGACTTGAGAAAATTGTACAGCAGCGTCAGGAAAAAGGTGGCATCGGCTTTACTGCAGAAGTGCGTAAAAAAGATGAAACCAAGAAGCTGTCTGACTTGTTCCGTCAAGTTGAAGCAACTGACCTGGTAAAATTTGGTTTGATTCCAGAATTTATTGGTCGTTTGCCAGTAATTGCCACTTTGGACGAGTTGGATGAAGAAGCACTGATGCAAATTCTGACTGAACCGAAGAATGCGTTAACCCGTCAGTATCAACATCTGTTTGATATGGAAGATGTGGATCTGGTTTTTGAAGAATCTGCATTACGCGCAGTGGCTAAGAAAGCAGTTGAGCGTAATACAGGTGCGCGTGGTCTACGTTCAATTCTGGAAAATTCATTGCTGGAAACCATGTATGACTTGCCAAGCCGTAGCGATGTCGGCACTGTCGTCATCAATGAAGCCGTGATTAAAGGTGAAGCAGAGCCGGAATACCGTGCCGAGCGTCAGCCACATGATCAGCAAGAGACAGCAACAAAAATAGATTTAAAGGTCGTGAATAGCAAATCTGCTTAATTGCTATTCGTCCGAAACGTGCGAAAACTCCGTGTTTTCGCACGTTTTTTATTTCCAAAAATAAAGCTCGGTGTTAATCTGATTCACTAGGCGTGGATACCTAAAACTTATAAAAAAACAAATCGCAAAGCACTTGCATACAAAAGAATAAAGACGCAGTGAGGGATAAGCATGCGTGGAGTCGCAATTGTACTCATCAGCAGTTTGGCATTGCTGGGGTGTCATGGTAAGAAAGCCGTCGTTGAGCCTACACAGCCACTCAGCACTTTAAAAAATATCGATCTTGAAAAAAAACCGGGCTTCGTCGAGCAGCATCGTATCGGCATGTTTACCATTGGCGGTTGGGTCAATCAAAAGCAGGGCAACCAGTTTCAGACGGTGAAACCGCAGCATGATGAAGCAGCCATCGTGTATTTATACCGGCCCGATTCCAGATGGAACCGTCAGGAAATTGTCGCTGCCAGTCTGTTTATCAATCAAGAGCATATTCCAAGTTTACTGCACAACCATTATTACTGGATTGAAGTGCCTGCAGGAACGTATCGTTTGAGTACCAGTCGACCGCTAGGCGCGCTGCATTTCCAGAAGCCTAAATATCTGGATTTTGCTGTTGAAGCAGGACAGTCTTATTTTATTAAATATGATGAAGAGAATATCAGTACACGCCGGAGTGTTTCCGGACCGCTCATGCTGATGCCGGAAAAAGTTGGCCTGAATGAAATTGCTTTTACTCAGCTAAAATCAGACAGTTTTAACTTTGTGGCACAAGATCAGGAAACAGGCCAGATTCGTAAAAAAGCCCAAAAAATTGAACCGACTGCTTATGATCCATCATTAGATGTACAGTTGAAAGCACCTTTTAAACTTTGGGATCCACGTACCTGGTAATTGATATTTTATTGAGAAAATATAATAAAAAAGCACCCATTCAGGGTGCTTTTTTATTGCAGTCAAAATTAGCCCGCAGCAGCGTCAACTACTGGAATCTTGCCAATTTTTGCTTGCCAGATTTTAGGTGCAGTCGCGTGAATAGAAGTACCATTCACATCAACTGCTACAGATACCGGCATATCTTTTACGACAAACTTGTAAATTGCTTCCATACCCAGGTCAGCAAAGGCAACCACTTCAGCTTCACGGATGGCTTTAGATACTAGGTAAGCAGCACCACCGACAGCCATGAGGTAAGTCGCCTGGTTATCCTTGATGGCTTCAACGGCAGCAGGACCACGGTCCGCTTTACCGATCATACCGAACATGCCAGTTGCTTCAAGGACTTGGCGTGTGAATTTATCCATACGTGTAGCTGTTGTTGGGCCTGCAGGGCCTACAACTTCATCACCGACTGGATCGACTGGACCTACGTAGTAGATAAACTTGCCTTTCAGATCAACAGGAAGTTCTTCACCGTTATTCAGCATGTCGACCATGCGTTTGTGCGCAGCATCACGGCCAGTGTAGATTGTACCGTTTAGAAGAAGCGTATCACCTGGTTTCCAGGTATTCATTTCTTCTTGAGTAATCGTGTCGAGGTCAACGCGTTTAGACGTTGAAGAGTCCCATGTTACTTCAGGGTAGTCTTCAAGTTTTGGTGCGATGATGTTGGCAACACCCGTACCATCAAGTGTGAAGTGTGCATGACGAGTCGCAGCACAGTTCGGGATCATACCAACTGGTTTACCCGCAGCATGACATGGGTAATCTTTGATCTTAATGTCTAGAACAGTGGTTAAACCGCCAAGACCTTGTGCACCAATACCCAAAGCATTTACTTTTTCGAAGATTTCGATACGAAGCTCTTCCATTTTGCTTTGTGGACCACGACGAAGCAATTCGTCCATGTTGATCTCTTCCATCAATGCTTCTTTGGCAAGCATCATGGCTTTTTCAGCAGTACCACCGATCCCGATCCCCAGCATGCCTGGTGGACACCAGCCTGCACCCATGGTTGGAACAGTTTTCAGTACCCAATCCACGATTGAATCAGACGGGTTTAACATTGCCAGTTTAGATTTGTTTTCTGAACCGCCACCTTTGGCTGCAACAGTGATATCTACTTTATTACCAGGTACAAGCTTGTGGTAAATCACGGCAGGGGTGTTGTCTTTGGTGTTCTTACGACCAAATGCAGGGTCAGCAAGTACAGATGCACGAAGTACGTTAGAATTTTCTAAGTAACCTTGGCGTACGCCTTCATTGATTGCATCATCCAGGCTCATGGTTAAATCGAATTTAACGTCCATGCCCACTTCAACAAATACGTTGACGATACCGGTATCTTGACAGATTGGGCGGTGGCCTTCTGCACACATGCGTGAGTTAATTAAGATTTGTGCGATCGCATCTTTAGCAGCTTTGTTCTCTTCACGATCATACGCACGGCTCATCGCTTGGATAAAGTCTTGTGGATGATAGTAAGAAATAAACTGAAGCGCATCTTTAACCGATGTGATCAAGTCATCTTGCTTGATAATAGTTGTCATACAAATATCTCTTGAGCGGGCTGATAGCTAGCGGGCTAAATTATAAGACAAAAGAATCGGGTTGTGGGCATTTTGGGCATGCATTGGCCGAAAGTTTATAGTTTAAGCAATCTGAGCAAGGACTTTAGCTATTCCATGGGGCAAATATGACAGCAAGTTGTCATATTCGGTGTCATATTTCAGATAAAAAATATGCATAATTTTGATGATTTTGTTTTAAGTAATTGAATTTAAATATTTATTTAAAATTTAATAAAAAACCAGATTGTCATATAACTGTCATAAAACTTTTACATAATGCAGCTATTGAAACGGGAGATCCTAACAATGGTTACAGGTATTTTGATGGCAGCTGGTTTTTGTGTATATATCGCTGCAACTTGGATGTACGGTCAGAAAGAAGATCAAGCCTAAGCTTTATCTTCTTTTTTTATTTTAAGGCCTCAAAGAATTAACCTATTTTCAAATCTTCAAATCTTCAAATCTTCAAATCTTCAAATCTTCAAATCTTCAAATCTTCAAATCTTCAAATTTCAGATCTTCAAATCCAGTTATAAAAATATTTGAAAACTCAAATTTAAAAAGTATCTCTCTTATAGCTTACTCAAGCCATGTTGACTATTTACATTTTTAACCCAGAAAAACTCAAAGCCTGAAAACCCTTACACATGCAGCATTTTTTATTGCTTAGACTGTTTCTCTCAACTTCTAGAAACAGGCAAGTAGAATGAACAATTTTAATG